>DASYNV010000403.1:0-2077 GCA_036008365.1 Steroidobacteraceae bacterium
TCGCAAAGGTTTGCTGGGTGCGCGCCGGGATGGCGCCATTGGGGGTAGCACCCGAGAGCGTATCGAGCGTCAGCGTCCCGTCTAGAATTCGTTGATCGCCGAAGTCCTTCACCAGGCTCACCACGGGCTCGATCGTCTGGACGCGGCCGGCGTTTTCCTTGTAATAGAGCACGCTTGCGTCAATCTGCAGGGGTGCCTCGCCAGCATTCTCAGCCGCCGCCTGGGCCCGCGCCGTTTCCGACAACAGCGCACAGCTCGCTGCCATCAGCCCGAGGTGCAGCGGCGATGCCGGCCGCTTCAGTTGCATCCGCAACCCCCGCCTCCGAAGCTGCGGCCGCCACTCGCCGCTTCCTTGCTGAAGTAGATGTGATCATCGATGGCCGCATCGATCGGCTCCGCGTTGAGTGCCATCTCGGGCCGCGCGAGGATTTCGCGCTGCCAGGGCTTGACTCCCATCGCACTGCAGCCGCACGCGGCCAGCATCAGACCCGACAGGATCGTGAGACGGGCGAGACATTGAATGCGCATGGGTTCGTTCTCCGTAGAAATCAGCGCGCGAGCACCAGTGCACGGATCTGCTGCCTCAGCGCATCGCGGTCGCGCAACAGAAATCCCTCGTGCCGCGATTGAACGCGGCCGTTACGGTCGATCAGGAAGCTCGTGGGCATCCCCCGGACGCCGAACTTCTCGGGCAGCAGGCCGTCCGCGTCATAGACGATGCGAAACTGCGCCGGGTGCTCGCGCAGGAAACGGTCGGCATCGGCGCGCTGGCGATCGACGTTGACCGCAATGACTACCAGGCCGTCAGGCCCGAGCTCGCCCTGCAGGCGATTCATCCAGGGAAACGACTCCCGGCAGGGGGCGCACCACGAAGCCCAGAAATCCAAATACACCACCTGGCCCGTGAGCGCCGTCAGTTCGAGGACGTCGCCCGGGCTGCTTGTATTTGCGGGTGGCGACAGGGTAAAGAGGAGCAGCAGGGTCGCAGCCCGTGCTGCGAGCGGTTGGACGCGCCCGGAACGTGCCTGGCGCCTCATCCCGGAACTGAGCACCGGCGGGCTAGAATTTCTTGCTGATGCCGACATATATCCCGTGCGGCATCACGCTCAGAATATAAGCAGCGAGACAAGCCACGCCGCGAGTCCCATATGCTTGCTCTTGAGGCACCGGGGTGTCGCCGCGTGAGTGCGCATGGCGAGGGCAGTATAGAAGGCTCACGCTTAAGGCAGACTTAAGCGAACACGTGCTCGAATCAGCCAACGAATGAGGGAATGCGGTCGTGCGGATTCTGCTGGTAGAGGACGACGACATGCTCGGCGAGGCCGTTCGGGACGGACTGCGCCAGGAGAGCTATGTCGTCGATTGGGTACAGGATGGTGGCGCTGCGCGGGCAGCGCTGTCGACCGCGGTCTTCAGCGCCGTCGTGCTCGATCTGGGTCTGCCAAGAACCGACGGGCTCAGCGTGCTGCGCTGGCTGCGGCAAAGCGGACAAACCACGCCGGTCGTCATCGTGACAGCACGCGATCGCGTCACCGACCGCATCACTGGCCTCGATGCCGGCGCAGACGACTATCTGATCAAGCCCTTCGACATCGACGAGCTCACGGCGCGCCTGCGCGCCATAACTCGTCGTGTGGTCGGCTGCACCGAGTCCGTGCTGACCGTCGGTGAGGTGATGCTCGACCTGCACCAGCGAGTGGTCACCTATCAGGGCGAGCCGGCGCCATTGACCGCACGCGAGTACGCGGTCGTCGAGCTGCTGATGCGCAAGGCGGGCTGCCTGGTGACGCGCGCCGAGATCGAGGAGGAACTCTATGGATTCGAGGACGACATCGCCAGCAACGCAATCGAGGTCCACATTCACAACCTCCGGCGCAAGCTCGGGCCGCACTTCATCTGCAATGTCAAAGGACGCGGTTATCGCGTCGACAACGCCGGCTGACGCCGAGCCGCCATGGTCGCTGCGCCGGCGGATGGCTCTCGCGGTCGCAGGAGCGGCGTGCATGGTGTTCCTGATCCTCGGACTCCTCGTTTATCGCGCGGTGGCCAGCAGTACGGCTGCACAGTTCGACGAGAT
>DASYNV010000404.1:0-3641 GCA_036008365.1 Steroidobacteraceae bacterium
TCGCTGGAGCAGGCGCATGCGGCGCTGCAACCCTATCCGGCGGATTTCATGGTGGCCTGGCCGGTCAGCGTGCGGGTCAACTCGCCGCGCAATGACGACCCGGAACTGGTGACGGCCCTCGCGGGCTGAGGCCGGCTCAGCGCGACAGGCGGCGGCGAATCAGCTGCAGCTCGCGCCGACGCGCGGCGCTGGTCTTCGGGTATTGCATCTTGAGACTTCGCAGCGTCTCGAGCACGACGGTGGCGACGATCAGGCGGGCATTGGCCTTGTCGTCCGCAGGCACGACATACCACGGCGCGACGCCGGTGCTGGTGGCGCTCAGGCACTTCTCGTAGGCCTTGAGGTACTGCTTCCAGTACTTGCGCTCCTCGATGTCCGCGAGGCTGAATTTCCAATTCTTCTCCGGTTCATCGATGCGCGCCAGGAAGCGCTTACGCTGTTCCTCCGGCGACAGGTGCAGGTAGAATTTGACGATGCACGTGCCGTTGCGCGAGAGGTGGCGCTCGAAGCCGACGATCGATTGATAGCGCTGCTGCCAGATCGTCTTGGTGTCGAGCGGCTGCACGGGCGGGCCTTCGCTGCGCAGGATTTCGGGATGCACTCGAACGATCAGGACCTCCTCGTAGTAGGAGCGGTTGAAGATGCCGATGCGCCCGCGCTCGGGCAGGTCGCGGGTCGTGCGCCAGAGGAAGTCGTGCTGCAGCTCGCTCGCGCTCGGATGCTTGAAGCTGAAGACCTGGCAGCCTTGCGGATTGACGCCCGACATCACGTGCTTGATGACCCCGTCCTTGCCGGCGGCATCCATCGCCTGAAAGATCAGGAGAATCGCCTGCGTGTTCGATGAGTAGAGCAGTTGCTGCTGCTCGCTGAGCTGCTCGACCTGCTGCTCGAGCAGCTCTTTATATTGATGCTTGGAGGCGTACAACGGCCGCACCAGCGTCGGCCACTTGCGCAACTTGACCTCAGCCCCTTCCGCGACGCAGTAGTCTCCAGTCTCGAGCTTCACGGCTCAGCTACCCAGCGCGGCATCGACCACGGTCTGTGCCTCTTTGAGAATCGCCTGTAAATGCTCCTGGCCGCGGAAACTCTCGGCATAAATCTTGTAGATGCTCTCGGTGCCGGATGGGCGCGCCGCGAACCAGCCCGAGGACGCGATGACTTTGATGCCGCCGATCGGGGCGCCATTGCCGGGCGCGCGATCGAGAATCTGCTCGATGCGCTCGCCGGCGAGTTGCTTGGAGTGGATCTGCTGCGGCGAGAGCTTGGAGAGCCGCTTCTTCTGGGCCGGCGTCGCCGGCGCATCCACGCGGTCGGACGCCGGTGCGCCGAACTCGGCTGCGAGCGCGGCGTAGTGCTTGCCCGGGTCGTGCCCGGTGCGCGCAGTGATCTCGGCCGACAACAGGGCGGGCACGATGCCATCCTTGTCCGTGGTCCAGGCGCTGCCATCGCGGCGGCTCATGGTGGCGCCGGCGCTTTCTTCGCCGACGAAGGCGAGCGCACCCTCGAGCAGGCCGTCGACGAACCATTTGAAGCCGACCGGCACCTCGTACACGCGCCGACTCAGCTTCGCCGCCACGCGATCGATCATGGCGCTGCTGACCACGGTCTTGCCGACCGCCGCCCGCGCGCTCCAGCCGTGGCGCTCGCGAAACAGATAGTCGATGGCGACGCTCAGATAGTGATTGGTCGGCAGCAGTCCGGCGCTGCGCGTGACGATACCGTGACGGTCGTGATCCGTGTCGCAGCCGAAGGCGATGTCGTAGTGGTCCTTGATGGCGAGCAGACGCTGCATGGCCCAGGACGAGGAGGGATCCATACGGATGCGGCCGTCCCAGTCCAGCGTCATGAAACTGAAGGTCGGATCGACCTGCTCGCTGACGACCTCCAGGTTCAGGCCGTAGTGCTCGGCGATGCGCCCCCAGTAGTGCACGCCGGCGCCGCCCAGGGGGTCGACGCCGAGCCGAATGCCGGCAGCGCGAATCACCTCGAGATCAAGCACGTTGCCGAGATCGGCGACGTAGCCGGCGACGAAATCGTGCTCGCGCGTCGTCGCCGAGTGCCGGGCCTGCGCGAACGACATGCGGCGCACGCCCTGCAGGCGTGCCTCGAGCAGCGCGTTGGCGCGCTCCTCGACCCAATTGGTGATCGTGGTGTCAGCCGGTCCACCGTTCTGCGGGTTGTATTTGAAGCCACCGTCGCTCGGCGGATTGTGCGACGGGGTCACGACGATGCCGTCGGCCAGCCGGCTGTCCCGGCTGCGGTTATGCACCAGGATCGCGTGCGAGACCGCCGGCGTCGGCGTGAACTCGCCGCCGGCCGATATCAGCGTTTCGACGCCGTTGGCGGCCAGGACTTCGAGCGCACTCTGAAACGCCGGAGCCGACAGCGCGTGCGTGTCGACGCCGATGAACAGGGGCCCGTCAACGCCCTGGTGTGCGCGGTATTCGCAGATCGCCTGCGTGATCGCCAGCACGTGCCATTCGTTGAAGCTGCGCTCGAGTGAGGTACCACGGTGCCCCGAGGTACCGAAAGCCACACGCTGCGTCGGCTCGTTCGCATCCGGCCTGAGAGCGGTGTAAGCCTCGAGCAGCTTCGGGATATCAGTCAGGGGTGCCGCTGTGGCCGGCTTGCCGGCCAGCGGACTGATGCGGGTACTCACGCACCGCTCTCCTTCGGATCGAAGCTACGCAGCACGCGTCGCGCTGCCTTGAGATGGGGCAGGTCGTACATATTGCCATCGATCGAGACCGTGCCGGTGCCGGCACCGAAGGCGTCGACGATGCGCTGCGCCAGCAGCCGCTCCGCCTCACTCGGCGTGTAGGCAGCGTTGATGATGGCCACCTGATCAGGGTGGATGGCGAGGCGGCCGGTAAAGCCGTCTTGGCGGGATGCGGCGCAGGCTCGAGCGAGCCCGTCGCCATCACGAAAATCGACGTAAACGCTGTCGATTGCTTCCAGCGCGAGCGCGTGCGCCGCCAGCAGGCACTGTGTGCGTGCATGCTCGTAAGTGCTTCGCCAGGCGCCCTCGGCGGTGCGCGGATTGCCCGCTCCCAACGCAACGCTCAAATCCTCGGCACCCCAGGCGAGGGCGCGCAGTCGCGCACAGTCGACCTCGATCAGTCGCTGCATGCGCAGTACCGCAGCCGGTGTCTCCGTGGCGAGCACCAGCATTGCAATGCTGCCGTTCGATACCCCGTGAGCGACCTCGAGCGCATCGAGATAATGAGCGACCGCCTCGACGTCGGCGGGACCCAGGATCTTCGGTAACACGATTCCTGCGGGACGTGCCGGTACCAGCGCGGCCAGATCCTTGAGCAGCTCGCCGCTGCTGCGATCGTTGATGCGAACCCAGACGCCGGTGCGTCTGCCCGCATCGCGCAAATACTCCGCCGCGAGTCCGCGGGCTACCGCCTTGCGCTCCGGCGCCACGGAATCCTCGAGATCGAGAATCAGCGCATCGGATCGTGCGCTCGCGGCCTTGGCGAGCTTGCGCTCACTGTCGGCCGGCACGAACAGAAGCGATCGCACGGCGGCCTAGCGGGGCTTGCGCAGCATCAGCGCCGAACGCTTGCAGCTCGCGACGAGCTCGTCACGCTGATTGAAGGCGCGGTGCACGAAGATGACGATGCCGTTCTGCGGAC
>DASYNV010000405.1:0-2400 GCA_036008365.1 Steroidobacteraceae bacterium
CGCATCGAGCTCCCCCAGCATGCGCTTCGCCGAGTCTTCGACGAGCTGCTGTGGCCCGAGCGTGTTCGGCGCGGGCGCAGCCGCCGCTGGTACCGGTGCCTGCGCCTGCGCGTGCGCCGCGACCGCGCCTGCCGCGAGCGCGACTCCCGTCACCACGACCCACGTGACACGCGTAACGAATGCCTTCATTTGGTTTTCTCCGGTTTCGAGGGCGGTGCGGTCGGCGGGGCGGAGCCCGAGGATCCCGAGGATCCGGAAGAGTCCGACCCCTTGTTGCTGAAATTTGCCACCATCTGGCCGATCAGATTCTCGAGCACGAGTGCGGATTGGGTGAAGCCGATCTGATCGTTGTTCTTCAGAAAGGTATCGGATCCGCCGGCCGTGAGCCCAATGAATTTTCCGCCAAGCAATCCTTGCGTGTAAATGCTCGCGTCGCTGTCGCTCGGGATCTCGTTGTATTTCGAGTTGAGCTGCATCGACACCACCGCCTTGTATTGCTTGGTGTCGAGCTCGATGTGCGTCACCCGCCCGACGTCCACGCCCGCCATGGACACGGGTGCTCCCACCTTGAGGTCCCCGATGTTGTCGAACTTGGCGGTGACCGCGTAGAAGCTGCCGTGACTGCCCAGGTGAATGCCGTGATTCGTGGTCTGGGTGGTCAGAAACGCCAATGCCGCGAAGCCGAGCAGCACGAACGCCCCGGCCCCCACATTCAATGTACTCGACTTGCCCATAACAATGACCTCTTTACAGGAACGCGGACGTCAACAGGTAATCCAGGAACAGCACGACGACTGCCGAGGTCACCACCGTGCGCGTGGTCGCGAGTCCCACGCCCTCGGCGGTCGGCTCGGCATAGTAGCCCTGATAAACGGCGATGAGACTGCAGGCGACGCCGAAGATGGCGCTCTTGACCAACCCCTCGTTGATGTCGCGAAGCTCGACGGAGGCCTGCATCTGCGACCAGAAGCTTCCCGAATCGACACCCATCATCTGCACGCCGACGAGCTGCGCCCCGTACAGGCCGATGAGACTGAAAATCGCCGTGAGCAACGGCATTGCGATGATGCCGCCCAGAAAGCGCGGCACGACCACGCGCCGGATCGGATCGACCGCCATCATTTCCATCGCTGACAGCTGGTCGGTGGCGCGCATCAGCCCGATCTCGGAGGCGAGCGCCGTACCCGCGCGCCCCGCGAAGAGGAGCGCCGTGATGACGGGACTCAATTCGCGC
The DNA here is from genome assembly GCA_036008365.1 of Steroidobacteraceae bacterium. Classification (GTDB taxonomy): domain Bacteria; phylum Pseudomonadota; class Gammaproteobacteria; order Steroidobacterales; family Steroidobacteraceae; genus FEN-1191. The sequence goes on from DASYNV010000405.1 coordinate 1,235, forward strand.
ACCAGGCCGATCGCCGCCGCGGTGCCGAGCGCCTCCTCGGAGCCGAACCGCCGCAACAGCTCGAATCCCTGCAGCCCCAACACCATGCCCACGAACAGGCCCGACAGCATGATGATGACGAGCGACAGCGCGCCGGAATTGAATACCTGCTTGGCGATCAGATCGAATCGCAGCAGCGCGCGCGGCGTGACGGTGATGAGCCGCATCAGGAATAGGCTGATGTCGCCCAAGCCGCCGAGCGCACCGACCAGACTTCGTCGCAGCTCGTCGATCACGCGGACTGCCGCTGATTGCGTTCGAGCAGCTCGCCGAAATAGTCGGGAGCAGGATAGTGAAACGGCACGGGGCCGTCCGGCAGGCCGCCGACGAATTGCTTGACGACCGCCGAGGGGTTGCTTTCGAGCTCCGCGGGCGTGCCGCTGGCCGCGACCTGCCCTCCCGACAACAGGTACACCCGGTCGGCCACCTGGGTGATCTCGTGGACATCATGCGAGACCACAATGCTGGTCAAGCCGAGCGTGTCGTTCAGGCGGCGGATCAAACGCAGAATCATGCCGAGCGAAATCGGATCGAGACCGACAAAGGGCTCATCGTAAATGAGAATCTCCGGATCCATGACGACCGCGCGCGCGAGTGCCACGCGGCGTGCCATGCCGCCCGAAAGCTCCGCGGGCATGAGCGGCGCCGCGCCGCGCAGGCCCACCGCCTGCAGCTTGGTGAGAACGATCAGACGGATCAGCCGCTCCGGCAGATCGGTGTGCTCGCGCAGCGGAAAGGCCACGTTCTCGAAGACGCTCAAGTCCGTGAGGAGCGCGCCGTTCTGGAACAGCATGCCCATGCGCTTGCGCAACGTATACAAGGCATCGCGGCGCACGGCGCGCATGTCCTGCCCGGCCACGAACAGCGTGCCGCCGAGAGGCCGCAGCTGCCCGGTGATCAGCCGCAGAAGCGTCGTCTTGCCGGTGCCGCTCGGCCCCATCACCGCCGTCACTCGTCCCGGCTGGATGTCGAGATCGAGCCCGCTGAATCTCGGCCGCCCATTGACGGCATAACTCAGGTTGCGAGCCTCGACGATGGGGGCGGCTTGGCTCAACTCGTCAGGCCGCGGTTTCCATACCCGGCTTGTAGGTGCCGGCAGCTGCCAGGCCGTTCAGCTTCGCGCGCGC
>DASYNV010000406.1:0-1673 GCA_036008365.1 Steroidobacteraceae bacterium
CTCGAAGCCGATCACTACGGCCTTGAGAAGGTCAAGGAGCGCATCGTCGAGTACCTGGCGGTCCAGCAGCGGGTGAAGAACCTGCGCGGCCCGATCCTGTGCCTGGTGGGACCGCCGGGCGTCGGCAAGACCTCGCTCGGCCAGAGCGTGGCGCGCGCCACCAACCGCAAGTTCGTGCGCATGTCCTTGGGCGGCGTGCGCGACGAGGCGGAGATCCGCGGCCATCGGCGTACCTACATCGGGTCGATGCCCGGGAAGATCATCCAGAACCTCGCCAAGTGCGGCGTTCGCAATCCTTTATTCCTGCTCGATGAAGTCGACAAGATGTCGACCGATTTTCGCGGCGACCCATCCTCGGCGCTGCTCGAGGTCCTCGACCCCGAGCAGAACAGCACATTCAACGACCATTACCTGGAGGTCGACTTCGACCTGTCGGAAGTGATGTTCGTGTGCACGGCGAACAGCTTGAACATTCCCGCGCCGCTGCTCGACCGCATGGAAGTGATCCGCCTCCCCGGCTACACCGAGGATGAGAAGCACAACATCGCGCGCCGCTACCTGCTGCCGAAGCAGGTCAAGCAGAACGGCCTGAAACCCGACGAGCTGGTGGTGGCGGACGACGCCATCCAGGACATGATCCGCTTCTACACGCGCGAAGCCGGGGTGCGAAACCTGGAGCGCGAGCTGTCGAAGATCGGTCGCAAGGCGGTCAAGCAGCTGCTGCTCCAGCCTTCGGAAAAGACCGTGACGGTCGACTCGAAGAACCTCGACAAGTATCTGGGCGTGCGCCGCTTCCGCTACGGCAAGGCGGAGGAGAGCAATCGCGTCGGTCAAGTGACCGGTCTCGCCTGGACCGAAGTCGGCGGCGAGCTGCTGACCATCGAGGCGGCGGTGGTGAACGGCAAGGGCAAGCTCACCCACACGGGCCAGCTCGGCGAAGTGATGCAGGAATCCATTCAAGCCGCGATGACGGTGGTGCGCAGCCGCTCCGCCATGCTCGGGTTGGATGTGGATTTCTATCAGAAGGCCGACGTACACATACACGTCCCCGAAGGCGCCACCCCGAAGGACGGACCAAGCGCGGGCGTGGGCATGTGCACCGCGCTGATCTCCGCGCTCACCAAGATCCCGGTGCGCTCGGATGTGGCGATGACGGGTGAAATCACCCTGCGCGGCGAAGTGCTGCCGATCGGCGGCCTGAAGGAGAAATTGCTGGCGGCGCACCGCGGCGGCATCACCACCGTGCTGATCCCCGACGAAAACATCAAGGACCTCGCGGAGATTGCGGACAACATCAAGGAAAAGCTCGATATCCGCTCAGTGAAGTGGATCGACGAGGTGCTGCAGGTGGCGCTGACTCACATGCCGGTGCCGCTGTCCGTTCCCGAGGTGAAGGCGCCTGAGGCCATTGCCGACGAGAAGCGGCGCCGCAAACCGCCCCGCGTCAAGAGCCAGGTGCGCGCCCACTAGCCGAGCGGGCTGACGTTATTTTACCGCTCGCGCAGCGCATATAGACAGCAGCGCATGGAAACCGTAGACTTCCGCGCCTCTTCCAGGGGGGTGCTTAGCTCAGCTGGTAGAGCATCGCCTTTACACGGCGAGGGTCGGGGGTTCGATCCCCTCAGCACCCACCAACAGCGGAGTGGTAGTTCAGCTGGTTAGAATACCGGCCT
>DASYNV010000407.1:0-4752 GCA_036008365.1 Steroidobacteraceae bacterium
CTCCGAGCCGCGGGTGATAAGCAGCGACCCGTCGGGTTCCTCATAGGCCAGACACTGCCGCAGCCGGGCGATGCGTTCGATCGCATCCCAGCAGGCTTCGCCTTGCTGGACTTGGAACTTGAGCGGCTCGCCAAGATCGGCCGCGATGTTGACCTTGATCTGGTGTTGCGCGGCGATGGTGCGGATCACTTCCGCCGGGTCGACCGATTTCCACTGCCAGGGCGGCCCGATGTACGAGCAGTCGCACAAATCGCCAACGAGCCCGCGCCCGGAAATCTCGATGACGTGCTGGCCGCCATCATAGTTCGGCTGCACGTTGTCGATCCAGCCCGAACAGATGCGGTGGTCGTAAATCCGTACATTCACCCGGTCGCCGGGCTCGATCCACCAGCTGCCCTGCATACCGGGCCAGGTCCGGGTCGCGTTGACGCCCCACTGGATCGTCGCGTTGTCGATCGAGCGTTCGAGGCGGACGCGCAGCCAGCCGGAAAACGTCCTGCCGTCGATGTCGAGATAAAACGGGTTGATCAGGGCCATTGCGGCACGGCAAGCGGCGTCGGCATGAAGTTCGGGTGCGCGACGGGATTACTGTCCCTGATACGCGGCGCCTGCTTGGCCTCGCGCCAGGCCCAATGCGCGCAGACCAGCGATGGCATGTTGCCTGACACGTACATCAGCTGGTCTTCGACCGGCGACAATGCCCGCTTGTTGATCAGGGCTCGCGCCGTCGCTTCGATCATCCGCAGCGGACGCGCCAGGCCGTCGTTGCGTTGGCCGGCCTCGAGGATGACCGAGCCGAAAATCTCCGCCAGATCGGAGCGCAATGCCTCGGCCTGCGCCGCCGGCCCCAAGTCGAGCTCGGGCAGCCGCTCGGCCCAGGCAATCGCGGCCGCGCGGTGCACCAGGGCACAGAAGGCGATGCGGTTTTCCAGCTGCTGCGCTCGGGTCGAGGTGTAGACCGGCCCTGGCCGCGAGGCGCGGATCGGCTCTAACCGAGTCTGCCAGAACGCCTGCATCTTCAGATGCGCGAGCGCGTAGCCGTCGTCGAGCAGCACGTCGAGCCCGACGCCCCGGATCAGCCGCACCACGCCGGCGGCGATGACTGCCGGCGGCTCGTAGACGAAGTCATGGATGCTGTCGTGCGGCGCGAAAATTCCGGCATAGAGCGCGTCATACTCAGTCTCGTCGAGACTGCCGGCGCGGATCGCCTGCAGCTGGGCCAGGATCAGTTCGCCGATCAACAGCACCGCGTCGTCCGCAACAAAATCGGGCAGGCGCGCAACGCGGAATGTCAAAACGCAGCCTCGGCGGCGCGATAGCCGCCTTGCGTCTGGTTCAACAGGGTGTGCGCCGGGTCCTGCTCCCAATCGGGCGCGCGGTAGTCGCCGTGCTCGACAAAGGCGAGTTCGAACGAGGCATACCGGATCCCGGTGCTGCGGCCTTCGCTGACGGTACAGGTCTCGCAGACGACTTCGTGCTCGCCGTGAAATGGGTGGATCAGCGTTCCCGCGCCGTCTTCCTCGCAGGCGTTGAGCAATGCGTCGCGCTGCTGCTCCCAGAGCGGCCCCAGCACGTAGGCGGTGAACGAGAACCGGCGCGCCTTGCGGCCCAGGTCTTCGGCCTGCGGGGTGTTGCGCAGCGGGTATTCGCGGACATCGGCGCGCCGGCCAACTGCGGTCGAATAATTGTCCAGGCGAAACGAGGCGCCGCGAAACGAGCCGCTGGCGTCGGCGAGCCCGATGCCAGGAGCGAGTTGACTGAGCATCAGTCGCGTTCCTCGGATGGGTTAAATTGTTGTAATATCTGCGGAACACAAAGCCAAAATCGCAGCAGCAATGGTCGCGTGCCATCGTGCGCGACGATCCGCCCTAATATGCACCCGCTAATGCTCCTCTGGGGCCGGCGTATTCTGTCCGCAGGCTGACTTCGAGATTGCCGGTGGCGCCGCCTTGGTTGACCCGCATCCCCTCGGGCGCGTTGGCGAACGTCACCTGGATTTGCGCCTTGGCGTTCATCATCTGCTGCGCCGCTTGCAGGATTTGCTTGGCCGCCTCGATCTGCTGGCCAGCCGCTTGCAGCGCCTGCGGCCCAGCCGCGGCGAGCTCCTTCGCCCCGGCTGCGGCGGTCGGTGCCCCCGCTGCTGCCGCAGGGCCGGCAGCCCGCGCGGTGGCCGGTGGTGCGGCGGCGCGCGCTGCGGGTGCTGCGGTCTTGGTCGCGGCGGCGGCGGCGCTGGCGACGGCTTTTGTCACTTGGGCCTCTGGCGCCGGCGCTGGCGGTGCTTCTTTTTTTCCGCTCCACCAACTGGTAGCCCAATCCCAGCCGGCTTTGACCTTGTCGATCGCGCCAGTAATGAAACCGATGATCGGTTGGATTTTCTCCCAGGCCCAGTCGAACCAGCCGACAACGCTTTTCCAGGTATCCTCAAAAAATTTAGCTACAGTATCCCATGCCGCATAGAGCTCTTCAGGGACGAATTGTTCGGCAAACTCGCCGATCCATTTAAGGACAGCCCAGAACGTTTCTTTGATGCCAGGCCATAGCCCAACGATCCACTCGCTGAAGGCGGCCCACGCCTCCTTGATCGGTTCGGGGATGAACTGGTCGACAAACTCGCCGATCCAGTCGATGGCGGCCCAGAACCCCGCCTTGATGCCGGGCCATACGCCGGCAAACCATTCGCTGAATGCTGCCCATGCCTGATAGAGCTCATCAGGAATGAACTGCTCGACAAATTCACCGATCCAGCCAAGGACAGCCCAGAACGCCGCCTTGATGCTTTCCCAGATACCGGAGAAGAACTCTGAGATCGGCTCCCAGTATTTGTAGATCAGGTAGACTGCGGCGCCGAGCGCAACGATCGCCGCGATGGCTAGCCCGATCGGGTTGGCCAGCAGCGCGAGGCCGAAGCCGATGACTGCCTTGGTTGCGGCCCACGCCGCCAGCACCAGCGTTTTGCCGACCGAGTAGGCGAGGACCCCGATCGACTTGGCTAAGCCGGCCACCGCTCCGACCACCTTGGGCGCGACCACCAGGCCGAAGACCAGCAGCTTGGCGTTGCTGTCGCCGATCACGGCGGTCAGCGCCTCCCACATCGGCGTCACCACCGCCTTGACGATCGGCACGATTACCTTGATCGCCTCGTACAGCGCCTTGAACACCTCGGCGAGGGTGCGGACGGCAGTGGTGACGCCTTCGATGATGTCGGCCTTGTTGGCCTGCATCCACTCGTCCATGCCGCTGGCGGCGCCGTTCATTGACGGCAGCAATTCATCGAGGACCGCGTAGGCGATCCCCTTCGCGTGCTCGGCCAGCGTCGTCATCGTGTCGCCAAAGGCTTTAGAGGCCTGCGCCAATTCGAGCGACATCACCGCCGCAGCCTTGCCGTGCTTCTCGATGCCCGCCCGGCCCTGGTTCAGGAATGGCAGCATCTCCTTGGCGCCCTTGCCGAGGACGGCAGTGGCGATGCGCATTTTTTCAGTGTGGGTTGTCGCGTTGGCGACGCGGTCGGCGAGCCGCAACAGCGCTTCGTTGCTGTCGATTGTCCCGGCGCGCATCTCCTTCATCGTAAAGCCGAGACCCCGGCCGCTGCCGGTCAGCGCCTTTTGTTGCTCTGTCAGCTTCTTGCCGATCACGCTTGATTTGGCCAGCACGGCGTTCATCTTGCCGACCGAGCTCGTGATCGTGTCGGCACCGACTCCTTCCTGCTTGCCGGCATATTGCAGACGCTGCAACTGCTCGACGGCGATGCCGGTCGACTGCGACATCTTGATCAAACTGTCGCCGGTCTGGATCGCATCCTTGACCATCGTGGCGAGCCCGATGCCGCCAGCGATGACGCCGAGCCGAGCAAACGGCGCGATCGTGCCGGCGATCGCGTTGCGCAGATTGAGCACCGACTTGCCGACACCGCCGACGGCAGCGCCGACCTTGTCGAGCCCGATCGACTTGGCGGCGGCAATGCCACGCGCGCCGAGACTGCGCAGTCCCGCAGTCGCGCCGGCGATCTTCTTGTTGAGGCCATCGATCGGGCGGGTGAATTTGTCAGCGAGGCTGACAACGACCTGGAAGCCGGGGTTGCGGCCCTGCGCCATTTACGACTGCTCGCGCTCGCGCATCTTCTTTAATTCAGCGCCGATGTATTCACAGCGCTCGGCCCACCAGCGCAATTCCCAGGTATCCAGTTTCTTCAACTCGGTCGGGGACCAGTGAAAATTGTACGCGAGCCAGGCGCCGAGTTCTCGCCAGTCTCCGGGGCATCTTCCCCCAGCAGTTTGGCGCACTCCTCGCCCACGCGCTTCATGTCGCGCGCTCGCAACTGACGGATGACCGACGGCGGCAGCCCAGAACAGGCACAGATCGTCAGGATGCCGCGCTCGATGTCGCCGCCCGCGCGATCGAGCGCCTGCAGCGAGTCGAACGTCGGCTCCTCCAGTTCGATCTCGGGCAGCATCTCGCCGCCGTGGTTGATCGGCACATGCAGCGGCACGCTGATACGCAGAGGCCCCATCATCTCCTTCTCCCTGATGATCATCATCCGGTTTGCCGGCGCATGTCCGGCCCTTCAAATCGCAGTGTCAGGCTGCCCTCGGCGGCGGCCAGTTCGAGATCGTTCGCCTGAAACGCGTTGCGCAGCACCCAGGTCTCGCCAGTCTCGAGCTCGGCGGTGATCGTAGCGTTGGTCAGGCTCATCATGTCAGTCATCGGAAACTGGTTCCGATTGGTCACCTCAACCTCGATGAACTGCGGGTGGTA
>DASYNV010000408.1:0-5905 GCA_036008365.1 Steroidobacteraceae bacterium
TATATTTTCGTTTAAAATCAATAAGTTACAACCATTAGACAAGAAAATCAACTGTCAGTTCCGTGCCTTCACGGGTCGCACGCAGTGTACGTGAGCCGCAAGACGGTAGGTAACCGTACGGTTCTGGCCGCCTTGCACTTCTGAGGCCGCGCGTCAGTCCTCGGCCCTGGTATAGCTCCACAGCGGCTCGATCCCCCGGCGAAAGCGCCAGATCAGGGCGAGCAGCAGGGCGAGATTCAGAGCACCCCACCAGTAGTCCTTGGTGATCATCATGTGGAAACAGAAGATGATAATCACCAGAGGGGCCAGGATCACGAGTCCTAGCGGGCTCGAACGCTTCAGAAAAAGTGCCGCGCCTCCTACCGTGCAGCACAGGCACAGCAGCGGATTCAGGAAGCCACTCTCCGCCATCGCCCGTTCCAAGCCAGTAGTGGCTTGAGCTATGTCTTTCGTCCGGTCATTGAGAATGAACCCCAGCACTCCGACGCCGAAGTACCAAGCCGCAAAAATCAGCCGGGCCGCGAGCCATAGATAGTTTTGAAGTTTGCGCATAAAAACCGGTGTGACGTCTGTATTGCCTTCCGCTCAGGCAGCGAGCGGTGCAATCAGGGCAATCTGCGTCGCAGCGTTCCAGGAAAGTAAGCTCCTCGATCTTGTTAATGGGATGCTCGTCGATGCGTTCGAGTACATGGCGCAGATGACCTTCCGGCTCGATGTCATTGAGCTTGGCGGTGCCAAGCAGTGAGCAAATCCCCGGCGCGCGTCCGCTGTCGGTTATTAGCACGGCGTCGATTTTGTCTAGTTCCGCCCCATGTAGCCGCACGTAGGCCGCCGAACCAAGCAGACCTTCCTCCTCGCCGCCAAACAGAACGAAACGTATCGTGGGGCGCGGCGCGCCTCCCGTCAGGTGTTGGCTGAGCTTGCCGGCCGGGCGGGCGCGCCGCTGCCCCGGCCGGCAGGCTGTCGACTACTGCTTCACGTAGACGCCGGTCGTCTTCTCGTCTTCCTTGCCCGCGTTCCAATTGACATCGGTGAACGAGCGTCCGTCCGCTGCGAGGGTCTGCTCCCCAACATTGTCGGTCTTGCCATCGATCTTCATCACATACCGCATCTTGGTCGGCGTGAGCGCCTTGAACGAAATGGTCGCGCCCGGGGGTACCGTGGGACCGGTGAGCGGAATGTCGCTGCCGTCGGTGCGACCCTCGACGTTCACCTTCATGTCCGGCACGTCGTAATGCACCATATCCGCAGCAGGTACGCTGATCACGAATTCCTGCGGTCCGCCGCCGCCCTTGACCTTGGAGGCGCGCCAGGTTCCAACGAGTCCGTCGGTGCCTGAGACCCGCGTAAAGACGTCTTCCTCATGGAACGCGCTCCCGTCGGGTCGCGTGCCGGTCCACGTCTCGCTCAGCGTCTTACCGTCCGCGGACAGCGTCCGCTGACCTTTGCCGAGCACCTTGCCATTGAGCTTGTAGACCGTGTCCCAGGTATTTTTGGCGGGCGCGGTCCAGATCACCGTTCGGTTCGACCACGCCTTGCGCTCTTTGCCGTCGATCGCAAAGTCATAATCGGTCGTGCTCCCGTCGGAGAAGTGCAGCATGTCGCCGGCGCCCTTTGAGAAGGTCATGGTCCCGCCGGTGAACTGACTCTTTGCCTCGTCGAGCTTCCACGTACCGTTCCAAGGGCTGTCGGCCGCGGACGCAGCGCCTGCAGGCAGTGCGAGCAGTGAGCACAGAAACAATGCGATCTTCATGATGTGTCTCCCAGTGTGTCGTAGTTTGCGCGTCCTTGGTGGCCCTGGCGCGCGCATCAGGGCGGTAACTCGGCAGCGTCGGGCGAGATCACGAGGAAGCTACCGCTCCAGAACTTCTCGTACGCCTCGCTCTGCACGTAATGACTGAGGGAAGCCGCGTAGTGCGCCTGCCCGGGGCGCAGCTCGATGGTCACGAGCCCGCCGCCCGCGGCGCCGATGACGCCCGCATGCACACCGGCGGCGCAGATCGAGGAGCCGTCGGTGTACGGGCCGCTGCCGATGACCTGTCCGGGTACCGCCTTGCCCGGCGGGCACCGGAAGCGGAAGCGCTCGCCGTTGAAGCCTCGCAGGTTCAGATCCAAAGGACTTGTGCGCCAGTCGACCTCATGCACAGCCGGCGCAGGCACCGGAGTCGCCGCGGCCAGCGGCAGCGCGAACAACAGGCCGGCGATCGCCGTGCCAGGACGCCGCAGGCGCCCGGGCCGAGTCTCACGTCGGCTCATTTTCGCTCACCCGACCCACGGGCCCGCGCAGAGGGAGGACTCAATGCACGCGGCTTCATGGGGCGGCACGCTGCCTGCGCGCGGCCCTTTCTGTCCTTGCCGTTTGGCTGGCACTTTTCTGGCAAACTTGTTGCTGTTGGACACATTGGCGTAAGTCCATGTCTGCCCTGGAAAACCCCGTCTATCGATTCAGGGGCTTCGAGCTCGAGCCTGCCGAACGGCGGCTCTCGGAGGCCGGCAAATCCATTGCGCTCACGCCCAAGGTCTTCGACACCCTGGTGCTGCTCGTGGAGCGCGCGGGCCACGTGGTCAGCAAGGACGAGCTGATGAAGCTGCTGTGGCCGCGCGGGTACGTGGACGAGTCCAACCTCACCAAGCACATCTGGTTCATCCGCCGCGCCCTCGGCGACGGCGAGCACGACTCGCGCTTCATTGAGACTGTGCCCAAGCTCGGCTACCGCTTCATCGCGCCCGTGACCCTCGGTAGCGCGACACTCTCCCTGCCATCACCACTTTCTGCTCCGGCCGCGGGCGCCATCGAACCTAAGCCGGTACTCCCATCGACAGGTCTGCCAGCGGCGCCCGGCGCGGAGCGGGCTGGTACCGTGGTCTCGCCCCCCACGGCCGCGCCGGCGGGCCGCCGAGCCAGCCAAGTCCGCTGGGTCGCAGCCGCGCTCGCAACCGCACTGGTGGCGCTGGTCATTGGATGGCGGCTGGTGAGCCCACCGAAGCGCGCATCGCTGACGGGCCACCTAGGTCGGACCGTGGCGTTCGTCGGCTTCAGCAACTTGTCCCGCAACGCCAAGGACGCATGGGTCGCGCCCGCCTTGAGCGAAATGCTCGGTGCAGAGCTGAGCGTGGCGGATAACGTGCAGGTGGTCCCGGATGAGCTGGTGCGCGACGCCGCCTCGGACCTTTCCCCGCCTGCTACGGGCGGTTATTCGGCCCAGTCACTCGCGCGACTGCGCCAACGGCTCGATGCCGACTATGTGATCAGCGGCAGTTATTTAGTCACCGGCTCTGCCGAGGACGCTTCGCTGCGGGTCGACGTTGCGCTGCAGGACGCGCGCACCGGCGCTCTTGTGGCGTCCGTCTCAAACGAGTCGGCCGTCCCAGGTCTGATCCTGCTCGTGAGGCGCGCGGGCGCGACGCTGCGCGGCAGGCTCGGGGCCCACTCCCCGGATGCGGAAACCCTTAGCCTCGTCGCCAACGCCCAACCCCCGAGCGTGGACGTGGCCCGACGCGTTGGCTTCGCGCTGGACGCCCTGCAGCACTATGACGCCGCGCGCGCTCGCGACGAGCTTCTCGAAGCGATAGCCGAAGCCCCCGGCTATGCCCCTGCCTACACCTACCTCGCCCAGGCGTGGTCGGCACTCGGGTACCGCGATAAGGCACTGGCCGCCGCTGAGCAGGCGGCGCAGCACGCGGCTAATCTGCCGCCTGAGCAACGCCTGCAGACCGAAGCCGTGGTCGACGCCGAGCACGCAGACTGGGTGAAGGCGGCCAAGGCCTGGCAGGCGCTCGCCCAAATGAAGCCCCTTAACGCTGAGTACCGCCTGCGGGGCATCGATGCGCAGGTGGCCACGGGCGCCACGGGGGCGGCCCAGGCCACGCTGCACGAGCTGCAGCGTCTGCCCGGCGCCGCCGCAGACCCGCGCGTGCAGCTCGCGGCTGCGCGTATTGCCTCAGCGCTCGATGATGCGAAGGGCGCCGAACAGCACGCCGCCAACGCCCTGCAGCTGGCACAACAACACGACACCGTCGGTCTCATCGCGGATGCGCAGCTGGCGCTCGGCGGCGCCCGCACGCATCTCAACAAGAACGAAGAGGCGCGTACCGATCTCGTTGCTTCGATTGCCGCTTATCGGGCGATACGCAATCCGCGCGGCGAGGCGGCCGCGCGCACGGACCTGGCCCAAGCTCTGGGGAACCTCAGCCGCAACCAGGAAGCGCGTGAGGAGTACCAGCGTGCGATGGCGCTCGATCAAAGTATTGGCGACCTGGCGGGAGTCGCGGGCGTCTACCGCAACTTATGCAGCATGTTGTGGCTGCAGGGTGATCGCGACGGTGCGCAGGCGGCTGCACGCCATGCGCTCGAGCTTGGCCGCGAAACCGGCGACCTTTCCATGCAGTCCTGGACGCTGCAGGCGCTGGCCACGATTGCCTCCGACGATGAGGCGACCGATGAGGTGCTCAGCGAATATCGCGAGGTCGTCACGCTGAACGAGCGCACGGGGCATGGGATCGCCTGGCCGCTGACCAACGTCGCCGACCTGCAGCGCATGCGCGGCGAGCTCGATGCCGCGCGCGCTACCTGCGCGCGTGCACAGGTGCAAGCCGCCCCACTCACCGATCCGCAGTTCGCGGTGTTCAGCGGATTTACGTGTGCGCTCATCGAGTCGGACCGTGGCAATGCGGCCGCGGCGCGCGCCGGATTTGAGGAGGTGATCCGTCGCGTGGGGAAAGGGGGTGACACGAGCTACCGCAACAACTCACTGATGATGCTCGCGCAGCTGGACATGGATGACGGGCGCTGGAGCGCCGCCGGCGAGCGGCTGCAACAGGCGAGCCGCGGCTTTGCTGCCGCGGAGGAGCGCACCGGCGAGGCCGATGCCGAGGCGATGCTGGCACTGTGCGAACAGGCACTCGGCAACCCCGCAGAACGCAACCAAGCCCTGCAGCGCGCGCGCGCGCTGCGCCAATCCATCACCTCCCGCCAGGAAGTCTATGTCGTCGATATCGCGCTGGCGCGCCTCAGTGACCCAGCGCAGTCCGACACGACCGCCGCGACGGACAAGCTGCTCGCACTCGCCAGCGACGCCGAACACCGCCATTTCATCGGCTGGGCGCTGGAGGCAAAGCTCGGCGCCTGGGAGCTGTTGCGGGTGCGTGATGCGGCCACGGCAGACGCGCTACGCGCCGAGATCGAAGCGACAGCCCGCGAGCGCGGATTCGGCAGAATCCTGAAGCTGCTGCGGCGGCGCGATGGCGCGAGCGTCGAGCCGCGCGCGTCCCACGAGGTTCTTTGTGGCACGCCTTTCGAAACGTTCGGACCCAGGCTAGGTACGGGCGCAGAATCATGCCGCACGCACGGCACCACATCGGCGGCAGCGCCAGCGGCCCCCGCTTAACGCGAGGCTCTCACCCGTGAGTGGATGCGGGATGACTTCTCCAAGGGCTGACTCAGGCGTACGGTCTCAACGCCCAAAGCGCTCGTCAGACGGCTGACTTTCTCATTTATTCATCGCTGACTACGGTCGCGCGCTGGCTGCGGGCCGGGCGGACATCGCTCGCGAGCAGGCGCAGGCAGCACTCGCGTTGCTCGAACCACGGTTTTCTAAGCAGCCTGAGGAGCGCGCGATTCTGCTGGCAACAGCGCACGCCAGGCTACTGCTGGCGGCGGTTACGAATGATGTCGGTAATGCGCAACCCCTGCGCGGCGAGGCACTGGACGCGACCCAGTCCAGCAAGAGCGCCCGCGCGGACCCGCGCCTGCTCGCCTTGCAAGCGGAAGCGCTCATCGGTCTAGGCAGAGCGGCCGATGCACGAGCAGTGCTGGTGCAGCTGTCGCACTCCGGCTATCGTGATGCAAGCGTGGGCGGACTATTTGGATAAGCTGCGTGCGTCCGGTTCACCGGGTGAGGAGGGA
>DASYNV010000409.1:0-8604 GCA_036008365.1 Steroidobacteraceae bacterium
TGCCCGAATCAAGACTCTCGAGCTCGATGAGCTCTTCGGCGTTCTCGCGGATGCGCTCGGCAAAACGCAGCAGCAGCTGCCCCCGGTCGCTGGCGCGAAGCTGACTCCAGGGGCCATTGAAAGCGGCTCGTGCCGAGCGTACCGCGGCATCGATATCGGCAGCATCGCCCGCCGCGACGCGCGCAATCGGCCGCTCAGTCGCGGGATCGAACGTGTCGAAGTACTGGCCCGACAAGGCGGGCACGCGGCGGCCGTCGATCAGCAGATCGTGGGTCTCGATTCGAGTCGCGAGCGCGCCGGTGGTCGATTCATCAATAGTGGCACTAAAGTTCATATATGGAGCCTTGCTGAAGACGGACAGGAGTGACTATGCGCTTGCCTGCCGGGATAGAAAATATGAGGAGCGACGCCTATATACGGTGCCAGCGGAGCGTCGCCGTAGCCGGCGCGCCTGACATCGGTTATTATGTATATCACTGCATATATTTATGGTCTGCTAGACGGACTTAAAGAGGCTTCCGGCATGATTCGTATCGAGATCGACCCCGTCTGGCGCTTCAGGCGAGACGAGCATCCGCAACCCGTGCACGTGATGCTCGATTTGCTCAATGAGATTCGTGTCACCGGCAAGATCACGCACGCGGCGGCTCGCGTCGGAATGTCCTATCGCCACGCCTGGAACCTGATCGAGAAATGGTCGGCGTTCTTCGGCGCGCCGCTGGTGGAGCGTAAGCAGGGGCGTGGGACCAACCTCACACCCTTCGGCGGCAAACTCGTATGGGCCGGGCAGCGGCTGCACGCCCGCTTGGGACCGCTGCTGCAAAACCTCGCCCAGGAGCTCGAGACCGAGATCAGCGAGTTCCTGCCGCATGCATCCTCGACCATTCGCATGCACGCGAGCCACGGCTTCGCGGTCTCGAAGCTGCGGGAACTGCTGAGCCGCGAGGTCGATATCGAGGTCGATCTTCGCTACGTCAGCAATCAGTATTCGCTGGCCTCACTCGCCCACGGCGGCTGCGATCTGGCGGGCCTGCACATTCCACAGGGAGCGCTGCGCGAGAGCACCATCGCCGACAGCAGAGCCTGGCTGAGTCCGAACGTGCATCGGGTCATCGGCTTCGTGACGCGCGAGATGGGACTGATCGTCAAGCGCGGCAACCCACTGGGCGTCACATCGCTCGAGCGCCTCATGGATCCCTCGATCAGATTCGTCAACCGCGATCCGGACTCGGGCACCCGGCGGCTGTTCGATCAGTTGCTGGCCCAACGCGGGCTCGATGGTTCCCGCATCAACGGCTTCGAGCAGGTCGAGTTCACGCACGCCGCGGTCGCCGCCTACGTCGCCAGCGACATGGCTGATGCGAGTTTTGGCGTCGAGGCCGCGGCCCGTCAGTTCGATCTTGATTTCGTGCGGCTGCTGACCGAGGACTATCTGTTCGTCTGCCGCCGCGAATTCCTCGAGATCGACGCGATGAAACGGGTGCTCTCGATTCTGCGCAGCGAGGCGTTCGCGCAGGCGATCTCGCAGTTGCCCGGCTATCGGTGCAAGGATGCCGGCACCGTGTTCACCGTCAAGGACGTATTCCGGAGCGCCTGAGCGCTCGCGCTGCCGCGCGCGTGCGCGCAAACGCGCGCCCGCACGTCAGCGATTGATGGCGCCGGGCGCGGGCTGCAACGGCGGCTGCCGGCCGGGCCTATTGGCGGCGGCATCGGCGGCCGGGCAATCGAGCTCCTCATACCGCTGCTGCAGATCGTCGATACGCTTGTCCGCCTTGCCCTGTGATGCATCGACGATGTCGGGATTGATGCTGGTGGTGGGCGCTTCGCGCCGCGTCTCCTGACTGTCCCTGATCTGCGCCAACAGATCGGCGCATTCGGAGTTCATGTCGCCACTGGCTTGGTTGCCGCCGGAGCTCGCATCCGCCGGCGCACTGCTCGAGGAGGACCGGGCGCGATGGAACGGCCAGTTGAGGTCCTCACAGGCGCTGACGGTGATTGCCAGCACGGCCAGCGTCGCGGCGCGAGTGACGCGCGAGCCGCGGCAGATCGTATATCGGTGGTGGTTACTCAAGCACGCGATTATGGGCGCGGCACGGCCCGCCGGCTAGGGCGGCGGCGCCTGCTGTTGCGAAGCCTGCGCCGACGGCTGTGCCTGCTGGGCCTGTGGGGCGAGCGCGGCTTCGTGTTCGCGTGCTTCGAGCAGGACGCGCTCGCGCAGACCGAAACCGTACATAACACTCCGCCCCCATCGGACGAGGCCGATCTTCGGTATAATTCCAAATCTTTCCGGGCCCTAAGCTCGTGCACGCTTTGGGGGCGCGAAAGTGGCGGAATGGTAGACGCGCTGGCCTTAGGAGCCAGTGGGGTAACCCGTGAGAGTTCGAGTCTCTCCTTTCGCACCAGCTCGAACGGCACGGCTTAAATTGACAGGCGAAACGATGCAGATTTCGGTGACCACGACCAAAGGCCTTGAGCGGCGGCTCGAAGTCGCAGTTCCCGGCGAACAGGTAGCGGGGGAAGTTGATGCAAGACTCAAGCGTCTCGCACGTACGGCGCGTCTCAAGGGTTTTCGACCCGGCAAGGTGCCCTATGCGGTGGTGCGCCAGCAGTTCGGCTCACAAGTGCATGCCGAGACCGTCAACGATTTGATGCAGAGCACTTTCGCCGAGGCGGTGAGCCAGCAGAAACTGCGGCCCGCCGGCGGTCCGCGCATCGAGCCCATCGCGGTGGCGCCCGGCAATGAGCTGCGCTACGCGGCTATTTTCGAGATCCTGCCGGAAGTCATGCTGCATTCGCTCGACGGCATTGCGGTCGAGCGCCCGGTAGCCGCGGTCTCCGAAGAGGATATCGACGCGATGCTCGAGAGCATGCGCGCGCAACGCCCCGTGTTCACGGAAGTGCAGCGGCCGGCGCAGGATGGCGATCGCGTCGCGCTCGACTACGAGGGCCGGATCGATGGTGTGGTGTTCCCGGGCGGCAAGGGCGAAGGCCTGGCGGTCACGATCGGTGCGCACCGTGTGCTGAGCGAGATCGAGCAGGCGTTGATCGGCATGAGTGCCGGCGACAGCAAGACGATTCCGGCGCAGTTCCCGGCCGACTACGGTGCCTCCGCTGTGGCCGGCAAGGCGGCCGAATTCGATCTCAAACTGGCCAAAGTCGAAGAGCGCAGCCTGCCCGTGCTCGATGATGCCTTTGCGCTCGCGTTCGGCGTGCAGACCGGCGGCGTACCTGAATTGCGCACCGAGGTGCGCCAGAGCATGGAGCGTGAGCTCGGCGAAGCGGTGCGCGGCCGGGTGCGCGAGCAGCTGTTCGATGCGCTTTATCGCGACAATCCGCTCGAGGTGCCGCAAAGCATGCTCGAGGGGCAGATTCGCGAACTGCAGGTGCAGGCCATGCGCCGCATGGGCACTCAGGATCCGAAGCAGGCACCGCCGCGCGAATCGCTCGAAGCCGGTGCCCGCAGGCGCGTCGCGCTGGGACTGCTGATCGGCGAGATCGTGCGGCAACAGGGGCTCAAGGTCGATCGCGAGCGGGTCGAGCAGAAACTCGACAATGTCAGCGCCTCGTATCCGGATCCGCAGGAAGCCCGGCGCCAGTACCTCGCCAGCCGCGAGGCGATGGAGCAGCTCGAGTCTTCGGTGCTCGAGGATCAGGCGCTCGACTGGGCGCTCACGCAGGCAAAAGTCGTCGACAAGCCGTCGAGCTTTCGCGAGCTCACCGGCTTTGGACAGAATCGTTGAAACCCGATGCACTCACCCCAATAGGACTACTGCTATGAACGAGCGTGGCTTGAATCTGGTTCCGATCGTCGTCGAGCAGACCTCGCGGGGCGAACGCTCGTACGACATCTATTCCCGGCTGCTCAAGGAGCGGGTCATCTTCATCGTCGGCGCGGTCGACGATTACATGGCGAACGTCGTGGTGGCGCAGCTGCTGTTCCTCGAATCGGAGAATCCCGACAAGGATGTCGCGCTATACATCAACTCGCCTGGCGGCGTCGTCTCGGCGGGCCTCGCGATCTACGACACCATGCAGTTCATCAAACCGGATGTCAGCACCATCTGCATCGGCCAGGCCGCGAGCATGGGGGCGATCCTGCTGACGGGCGGCACCGGCGGCAAGCGCTACTCGCTGCCACATTCGCGCATCATGGTCCACCAGCCGCTGGGCGGCTTCCAAGGCCAGGCGGCCGACATGGAGATCCATGCCAAGGAGATGCTCGGCACGCGCGATCGACTCAATCGCATCCTGGCCAAACACACCGGCCAGAGCGTGGAAAAGATCCGTACCGACACCGATCGGGACAACTTCATGGATGGTCCGGCCGCGATCGCCTACGGCCTCATCGACCACGTGCTCGAAAAGCGCGGCGAGTTGCCGCCCGTGCCCTCAAAGTCGTGATACAACGCGCAAAATCGCCAAATAACAAGACCTTGCGGTGGACGCAGTTCTTTGCGTCAGCGGTCGGCGCCATGCTATATAAGGTGCATGAAGGACGAGGTGCGTGCCGATGACTGACGATCCCCGGGGGCGTACGGACGACGGCAAGTTGCTGTACTGCTCGTTCTGCGGCAAGAGCCAGCACGAGGTGCGCAAGCTCATCGCCGGGCCTTCCGTTTTCGTCTGCGACGAGTGCGTCGAACTCTGCAACGACATCATTCGCGAGGAGCTCGAGGACCGGGCCGACCGGGCGCGCGACAAGCTGCCGAAGCCGCACGAGATCCGCAAGGTACTGGATGATTATGTCATCGGCCAGGATCGCGCCAAGAAGGTCCTCGCGGTAGCGGTCTACAACCACTACAAGCGCCTGCAGACGCGCGGCAGCGCGCGCGCCAAGGACGAGGTCGAACTCGCCAAGAGTAATATTCTCCTGATCGGCCCCACCGGTTGCGGCAAGACGCTGCTGGCCGAGACCCTGGCGCGGCTGCTCAACGTGCCCTTCACGATCGCGGATGCAACCACGCTCACCGAAGCCGGTTACGTCGGTGAAGACGTCGAGAACATCATTCAGAAGCTGCTGCAGAAGTGCGACTACGACGTCGAGAAGGCACAAACCGGCATCGTCTACATCGATGAGATTGACAAGATCTCACGCAAGTCCGACAACCCGTCGATCACCCGGGACGTGTCGGGTGAGGGCGTACAGCAGGCGCTGCTCAAGCTCATCGAAGGCACGATCGCGTCGGTGCCGCCGCAGGGCGGCCGTAAGCACCCGCAGCAGGAATTTCTGCAGGTCGACACTTCGAACATCCTGTTCATCTGCGGCGGCGCGTTCGCCGGGCTCGAGAAGGTGATCCTGAACCGGACTCAGAAGAGCGGCATCGGTTTCACTTCCGAAGTCCGTGGGGCCGACTCCAAGCCGCACGGCTCGGATCTGTTCCACGACGTGGAGCCCGAGGATCTGATCAAGTTCGGCCTGATCCCGGAATTCGTCGGCCGCCTGCCGGTGGTCGCGACGCTCGATGAGCTCGACGAGGGTGCACTCATGTCGATCCTGACCGAGCCGAAGAACGCGCTCACCAAGCAGTACCGCAAGCTGTTCGAGATGGAGGGCGCGGAGCTCGAGTTCCGAGACGAGGCGCTGCGCGCGGTATCGCGCAAGGCGATGCACCGCAAGACCGGCGCGCGCGGCCTGCGCACCATCCTCGAGACGGTGCTGCTGGATACCATGTACGACCTGCCGTCGCTGCGCAACGTTTCCAAGGTCGTGGTCGATGACAGTGTGATCGAGGGAACCACCAAGCCCTACATCGTCTATCGGACCGATGAGGGGCGCGTGGCTGCCATCGAAGAGCCGAGGAGGGCCGGCGGATCGCTGCACGGCTGATAGTCGGCTCAGGTCAGTAGTTGCAACTGGGGCGCGGCGCCATTGAAATAGGGCGGCGCGCCCCAATTTGTTTTGCATGTCTCTTCGGACGCGAGGCTTACGTGAGCGAACAATCCCCGATCCCGACGACTTCTGCCCCGGTTCCCATCGCCGTACCCGTACTGCCGTTGCGGGACGTGGTGGTTTATCCCCACATGGTCATCCCGCTGTTCGTCGGCCGGGAAAAATCCATTCACGCGCTCGATGCCGCCATGCGCACCGATAAGCGCATCATGCTGGTGGCCCAGCGCCAGGCAGACGTCGACGATCCGAAGCTCGAGGACCTGCACCGCTTCGGCACCGTGGCCAGCATCCTGCAGATGCTCAAATTACCCGACGGCACCGTCAAGGTGCTGGTCGAGGGCGTCGATCGTGCCCGCGTCGAGCAGCTCCACCCCGGCGATTTTTATTCGGCCACGATCGCCGTAGAGGTCGATGCCGATCAGTACGACGAGCGGGAGATGGACGTGCTGGTGCGCTCGGTGGTATCGCAGTTCGAGCAGTACGTGAAGCTCAACAAGAAGGTGCCGCCCGAGGTTCTGACCGCACTGGCGGGCATCGAGCAGCCCGGACGGCTGGCCGACACGGTCGCCGCACACATGTCGCTCAAGCTCGCCGAGAAGCAGAAAGTCCTCGAGATCCTCGACGTGCGCAAGCGCCTGGAGCACATGCTGGTCGCCATCGAAGGCGAGATGGACGTGCTGCAGATCGAGAAGCGTATTCGCGGCCGCGTCAAAGCGCAGATGGAGAAGAGCCAGCGCGAGTACTACCTCAACGAGCAGATGAAGGCGATTCAGAAAGAGCTCGGTGAGATGGAAGACGGTACCAATGAGATCGCCGAGATCGAGCAGAAGATCGCCAAGGCCGGCATGTCCAAGGAGGCACGCGACAAGGCCACGGCCGAGATCAACAAGCTCAAGATGATGTCGCCGATGTCGGCCGAAGCCACCGTGGTGCGTAACTACGTCGACTGGCTGGTGAAGGTGCCGTGGAAGAAACGCACGCGCCTGCACAAGAACATCGTCAACGCGCAGAAAGTCCTGGACGAAGACCACTATGGCCTGGACAAGGTCAAGGAGCGCATCGTCGAGTACCTGGCGGTCCTGCAGCGGGTCGAGAAGATCAAGGGGCCGATCCTGTGCCTGGTCGGACCGCCCGGTGTCGGCAAGACCTCGCTCGGTCAGAGCATGGCGCGCGCCACCAACCGCAAGTTCGTGCGCATGTCGCTCGGCGGCGTGCGCGACGAGGCGGAGATCCGCGGCCACCGCCGTACCTATATCGGTTCGATGCCCGGCAAGATCGTGCAGAACCTCGCCAAGACCGGCGTGCACAATCCGCTGTTCCTGCTGGATGAGGTCGACAAGATGGCGATGGACTTCCGCGGCGATCCGTCCTCGGCGCTGCTCGAAGTACTCGATCCGGAGCAGAACGCGACCTTCAACGATCACTATCTCGAAGTCGACTTCGATCTGTCCGAGGTGATGTTCGTCTGCACCGCCAACTCGCTCAATATTCCGCCGCCGCTGCTCGATCGCATGGAAGTGATCCGGCTGCCCGGCTACACCGAGGACGAGAAGCTCAACATCGCACGGCGCTACCTGGTGCCCAAGCAGATCAAGCAGAACGGTCTGCACGACGGCGAGCTCAAGCTTTCCGATCCGGCCATACTCGACATCGTGCGCCACTACACGCGCGAGGCCGGGGTGCGCAACCTCGAGCGCGAGATCGCCAAGATCAGCCGCAAGGCCGTCAAGCAGATGCTGCTCGACAAGGTCGGCAAGAAAGCCGCCAGCGTCGCGGTCACGCCGCGCAACCTGGATAAGTACCTGGGAGTGAGGCGTTTCCGTTACGGCAAGGCCGAAGAGCTCGATCGCGTCGGCCAGGTCACGGGCCTCGCATGGACCGAGGTCGGCGGCGAGCTGCTGACCATCGAGGCGGCCGTGGTGCCGGGCAAGGGCAAACTGCTGCACACCGGCCAGCTCGGCGAGGTCATGCAGGAGTCGATACAGGCCGCGATGTCGGTGGTGCGCAGCCGCGCCGCCGTGCTCGGCCTCGATTTCGACTTCTACCAGAAGAACGACGTGCACCTGCACATGCCCGAGGGCGCCACGCCCAAGGACGGTCCGAGTGCGGGCATCGGCATGTGCACGGCGCTGGTGTCGGCGCTCACGCGCATTCCGGTGCGATCGGATGTGGCGATGACCGGTGAGATCACGCTGCGTGGTGAAGTGTTGCCGATCGGCGGCCTCAAAGAGAAGCTGCTGGCCGCGCAGCGCGGCGGGATTGCACTGGTGATGATTCCGGCCGAGAACGAAAAGGATCTGGTCGAGATTCCGGACAACATCAAGGGCAAGCTCGAGATCAAGCCGGTACGTTGGATCGATGAGGTGCTGCAGATTGCGCTGACGCGTCAGCCGATCCCGCGTCCCGAGGCGCCGTCGGCGGATGAGACGCCGCCGGCCAAGCCGGCGAGGCGCTCGCGAGCGCGCAGCAACAAGCAGGTGCAGGCGCACTGAACGGCGAACGGGTGCTTAGCTCAGTTGGTAGAGCGTCGCCTTTACACGGCGAATGTCGGGGGTTCGAGCCCCTCAGCACCCACCAGATACCGCCCGGGAGCGAGGCTACGGCTAGCGAGCCCCATTGTCAGCCCGTATAATGTTTGTTTGCTCGTTGGAGCGGTAGTTCAGCTGGTTAGAATACCGGCCTGTCACGCCGGGGGTCGCGGGTTCGAGTCCCGT
>DASYNV010000410.1:0-5217 GCA_036008365.1 Steroidobacteraceae bacterium
GAGGGCCACGCCGGCGACCTGCAGGTTTCCAATGATCTCGGCCGACTGCTCAACGTCACCGACAAACTGGCGCAGAAGCGCGGCGATCAGTTCATTTCGAGCGAGCTGTTCGTGCTCGCCGCATTCGAGGATCGCGGTGCCGTGGCAAAGGCGCTCAAGGACGCACGCGCGTCGCGCGATGCGTTCGAGAAAGCCATCGATGAAGTGCGCGGCGGGGAGAAGGTGGACGACGCGGCCGCTGAAGAGAATCGCGGCTCGCTGGAAAAATACACGGTCGATCTGACCGCGCGCGCGCGCAGCGGCAAGCTCGATCCGGTCATCGGCCGCGACGATGAAATTCGTCGCACCGTGCAGGTGCTGCAGCGCCGGACCAAGAACAATCCGGTGCTGATCGGCGAACCCGGCGTCGGCAAGACCGCAATCGTGGAGGGCCTGGCGCTGCGCATCGTCAACGGCGAAGTGCCCGAGGGCCTCAAGAACAAGCGCATCCTGGCGCTGGACATGGGCGCGCTGATCGCCGGCGCTAAGTTCCGCGGCGAATTCGAGGAGCGGCTCAAGTCGGTACTGAAGGATCTGGCCAAACAGGAAGGTCAGGTGGTGCTGTTCATCGACGAGATCCACACCCTGGTCGGCGCCGGAAAGGCCGAGGGCGCCATGGACGCCGGCAACATGCTCAAGCCCGCGCTGGCACGCGGCGAGCTGCATTGCGTCGGCGCCACGACGCTCGATGAATACCGCAAGTACATCGAAAAGGATGCGGCGCTCGAGCGCCGCTTCCAGACCGTGCTGGTCGATGAACCCTCGGTCGAGGACACGATCGCGATCCTGCGCGGTCTCAAGGAGCGCTACGAAGTGCACCACAAGGTCGAGATCACGGATCCGGCGATCGTGGCCGCGGCGACGCTGTCGCATCGCTACATCACCAATCGGCAGTTGCCCGACAAGGCCATCGACCTGATCGATGAGGCGGGCGCGCGTATTCGCATGGAGATCGATTCCAAGCCCGAGGTGCTCGACCGGCTCGAGCGTCGCATCATCCAGCTCAAGATCGAGCAGGAAGCGCTCAAGAAGGAAGAGGACCCGGCCTCCCGGACGCGGCTCGCGACGCTCAAGGAAACGCTGGTGGGTCTCGAGAAGGAGTACGCCGATCTCGAGGAAATCTGGAAGGCCGAGAAGGCCTCACTGCAGGGAGCGGCGCAGATCAAGGAGCAGCTCGAGCGCGCGCGGCTCGATCTCGAGCAGGCACGCCGCGCCAGCGACCTGGCGCGCATGGCCGAATTGCAGTACGGCAGGATTCCCGAGCTCGAGAAGCGACTCGTGCAGGCGCAGCGTGCCGAGCGGGAGACGCCGCAACTGGTGCGCAACAACGTCACCGAGGAGGAGATCGCCAACGTGGTCTCGAAGTGGACCGGTATTCCGGTCTCGAAGATGCTCGAGGGCGAAAAGGAAAAGCTGCTGCGCATGGAAGAAGCGCTCGAGAAGCGCGTGGTTGGGCAGGACGAGGCCGTGCGCATCGTCTCGGATGCGATCCGTCGCTCGCGTGCCGGCCTAGCCGATCCGCGCCGCCCCAATGGCTCGTTCCTGTTCCTGGGGCCCACCGGCGTCGGCAAGACCGAGCTCTGCAAGGCGCTGGCGGAATTTCTGTTCGACACCGAAGAGGCCATGGTGCGCATCGACATGTCCGAATTCATGGAGAAGCATTCGGTCGCCCGTTTGATCGGCGCGCCGCCGGGCTATGTCGGTTACGAGGAGGGCGGGTACCTCACAGAAGCGATCCGCCGCCGGCCGTACGCAGTCGTGCTGCTCGATGAGGTCGAAAAGGCGCATCAGGACGTGTTCAACGTGCTGCTGCAGGTGCTCGACGACGGTCGGCTGACCGACGGGCAGGGCCGCACGGTCGATTTCCGCAATACCGTCATCATCATGACTTCGAACCTCGGGTCGCAGGCCATCCAGGAGTTGTCGGGCGAGAGTAACTACCAGCGCATGAAGAATGCGGTCATGGAGACCGTGCGCGAGCACTTCCGGCCCGAGTTCATCAACCGCGTCGATGACATCGTGGTGTTCCATCCGCTGGGAACCGCGCAGATCCGCGCGATCGTCGAGATCCAGCTCAACTACCTGCGGCGTCGGCTGCTCGAGCGCAACATGGAGCTGGAGCTGGACGACAAGGCACGCGACCTGCTCGGCGAGGCCGGATTCGATCCGGTGTACGGCGCCCGTCCGCTCCGGCGCGCGATCCAGCAGCAGGTCGAAAATCCGCTGGCACAGCGCATCCTGCGCAACGAGTTCGGCCCCGGCGACCGGGTACGGGTCAGCGTGCGCGGCGGCGAACTGGTGTTCGAGAAGCAACGGCAGATGCGCGCAACAGGCTCGTAAGCTTAAGCTTGTGGCAGGAGGGAGCGTGCAAGACCTCAAACGCCACATCGTCGAAGTGCCCGATTTTCCACGGCCAGGGATCCTGTTCCGTGACATCACGCCGCTGCTGCGCCTGCATTTTGCCGCAACGCTCGACGCGTTCGAGGCACTCTTCAGCGCGCAGGAATGGCGAGCCACCGATGCGCTGGCCGGCATCGAATCACGCGGTTTCATCCTGGCCGCAGGTCTCGCGGCGCGGCTCGGCAAGGGCTTCGTCGCGATCCGCAAAGGTGGCAAGCTGCCGCCGCCGGTTGAAGCGGTCGATTACGCGCTCGAATACGGCAGCGGCGTACTCGAGTTGCAGCGCGGTGTCGGCCGCCTCCTGCTGATCGACGATGTGGTGGCGACCGGCGGCACCATGGCAGCCGCAGCCAAGCTCGCGCGGGCCGCCGGTTTCGCCGTCGGCGGCTTCGCGGCACTGGTCGATCTGCGGCTGAGCGGGGAATTCCATTGGGGCGACATGGCGCTGCGCGCAGTGCTGCGCTATGACTGAACGGCCTGCAACGCTGATCGTCATGGCGTTGGAGGTCGAATCGCAGGGAATGTTCGAGCGCGCCGGAGTACCGGTGCTCTACACCGGACTCGGAAAGGTCAATGCCGCATTGGCATTGATGCGCGCGCTACAGGACTATCGGCACGCGGGGCAGGGGCTGCCGCTGGTACTGAATTTCGGCACCGCGGGCAGCCACAGTCTCAAGACCGGCAGTCTCGTCGGCTGCCACCGTTTCGTGCAGCGGGACATGGACGTCAGCGGCATCGGCTACCCCCTGGGGGTCACGCCGTTTGAGGACATTCCGGCGCAACTCGAGTTTCCGGCGCTGTTCGGGGAGCTGCCGCAGGCGCTGTGCGGCAGCGGCGATTCGTTCCAAACCGGCGTGGCCCGTCTGCACTGCGAGGTCATCGACATGGAAGCCTACGCGCTCGCCAAGGCCTGCCTGCTCGAGGGTGCGCGTTTCGGCTGCGCCAAGTACGTCACCGACGGCGCGGACAGTGCCGCCGCCGACGACTGGCAGCGCAATCTGCCCGCCGCAGCTGCCGCGTTTTGGCAGCTATACCAGCGCCACCGCCGTCTATAATTACACGCTCACGCCACTCTCCGCGGTCAGGCCCATGCCGATTTACGAATACCAATGCAGTCACTGCCGCTATTACCTCGAGATCATGCAGAAGATCAGCGACGCAAAGCTCAAGAAATGCCCCTCCTGCGGCAGGAATACGCTGCAGAAGCTGATTTCCGCGCCGGTGTTCCGGCTCAAGGGCTCCGGCTGGTACGAGACCGATTTCAAGTCCGATCAGGAGCAGAAGCGCAATCTCGTCGCGGTCGAGAAACAGCCGGCCGTCGCGGATGCGAAGGACGGTAAGGACACCAAGGACACCAAGGACGCCAAGGACACCAAGGACGCAGGCAAGGACGCAGGCACCAAGGACTCCAAGGTGGGCAAGGCGGGCGGTGAGACGGGCACCGACGCCAAGCCCGCCGCGAGTGAAGCCAAGGGCGCTCCGGGGGCTGGCGACAAGACCCCCGACAAGCCCGCGAAGGCCGGGTCGCGCGGCAAGCCCGCGGCGCGACGCGCGGCGAAGCCCACGCGCCGCTTCGCGTCCACGACCAGATCGTCGCGCCGCAGGGGCCGTCGTTGACCGGTGCGGTCGTCAAACTGATCCTGCGCCGCTATCTGATCGCGGGGCTGCTGGTGTGGCTGCCGATCATCGCGACGGTGCTGGTGATCCGTTTCATCCTGAATCTCATGGACCAGCTGCTGCCGCGTCCGCTACAGCCGGAAGTGCTGCTCGGCGTCCACGTACCCGGACTCGGGGCGCTGCTCGCGCTGTTGCTGCTGCTCGCGACCGGGCTGCTCGTGACCAACATCATCGGCCGCAGCCTGGTGCGCGCCTGGGAAGACGTGCTCAATCGCATTCCGTTCGTGCGCGCGGTGTACGGCGGTGTCAAGAGCTTCTCGACCACGATCCTGTCGAACTCGGGCAACTCGTTCAAGAAGGTGCTGCTGATCGAGTATCCGCGTGCGGGCGTCTGGAGCGTCGGCTTTCAGACGGCCGGGGATGTCAGGCTACCGGGTGCCCCGGGTCTCGAACCCATGGTGTGCGTATTCATCCCGACCACACCGAATCCGACGTCCGGCTTCATCGTGCTGGTGCCGCGCTCGCAGGCGATCGAGCTCGACATGAACGTCGATGCGGCCATGAAGCTGATCGTGACGCTGGGCGTGGTCATGCCGCCGGCGCCGATCCCGGCCCCGGCCGCGAGCTCGGCTCCTTAAGAATTCGCCCCACTACAATCCAGAGCATATGCGCAGTCACTATTGCGGCCAGGTCAATGAGCAGCTCATCGGTGAGAGCGTCAGCGTGGCGGGGTGGGTGCATCGACGCCGCGATCACGGTGGAGTGATTTTCGTCGATCTGCGCGACCGCGAGGGCCTGGTGCAGATCGTGTTTCATCCCGACACCCAGGCGGTGTTCGAGATTGCCGAAAAGCTGCGACACGAATTCGTGGTGCGCGTGCAAGGCCTGGTGCGCGAGCGTCCTGCAGGCACCGTCAATGCCCATTTGGCCTCGGGTCGCATCGAGATCGTGGCGGTGGAGCTCGAGCTGCTCAATCGCTCCGACCCGCTGCCGTTTCAGCTCGATGAATCGGTCAACGAAGAAGTGCGCCTGCGCTATCGCTACATCGATCTGCGGCGCGAGGTCATGAGCCAGCGGCTGCGGTTGCGTCATCGCATCACACGCTCGATGCGCGGCTATCTGGACGGGCACGGCTTCGTCGATATCGAGACCCCGATGCTG
>DASYNV010000411.1:0-2413 GCA_036008365.1 Steroidobacteraceae bacterium
TCTCGTGCCCGGCATTCTGCCGATCACGCGCTTTCCGCACATGCTGAAATTCGCGGCTCGCTGTGGCACCACCGTACCGGACTGGCTGCGGAATCGTTTCGATGGGCTCGAGGAGGACGCCGAGACGCGGCGCATGATCGCCGCCGCGTTTGCGATCGGCCAGGTCGAGTCCCTGAGCCGCGAGGGGATCGATGAATTCCACTTCTACACGCTCAATCGCGCTGACCTGACCTTCGCCATCTGCCACGCGCTCGGGGTCCGGGCGCCGCCGGCCGAGCCGCCTGCGCTGCTGGAGCGATCGGCATGAACCGGGCCGACCGCATTGCCGAATTCCGGCGGCTGCTGACGCAGCGCATCCTGGTGCTCGACGGCGCCATGGGCACGATGATCCAGGGCTACAAGCCGGACGAGGCCGCCTACCGCGGGCAGCGCTTTCGCGACTGGGCGAGCGATCTCAAGGGCAACAACGACCTGCTGACGCTGACGCAACCGGCGATGATCCGCGAGATTCACGCCAAGTACCTGGCAGCCGGCGCCGACATCATCGAGACCAACACCTTCAATTCCAGCGCGCCCTCGCTCGGCGACTACCGCATGGAGGGACTGGTCGGCGAGCTGAATTTGCACGCGGCGCGTCTGGCGCGCGAAGTAGCGGATCAATACACCGAGCGCACCGGCCAGGTGCGCTTCGTGGCAGGAGCGATCGGCCCCACCAATCGCACCGCCTCGCTCTCGCCGCGCGTCAACGATCCGGGTTTTCGCAACATCAACTTCGACCTGCTGGTTGCCACTTACACCGAAGCTGCGCACGCGCTGGTCGAAGGCGGCGTCGATCTGCTGCTGATCGAGACCATCTTCGATACGCTCAACGCCAAGGCGGCGCTGTTCGCGGTGCAACGCGTGCTCGAACAGACCCACAGCGATCTGCCGCTCATGATATCGGGCACGATCACCGATGCCTCGGGGCGCACGCTCTCGGGCCAGACGGTCGAGGCATTCTGGAATTCGATTCGTCACGCCGAGCCGACAGTGATCGGTCTAAATTGCGCGCTCGGCGCCAAGCAGTTGCGGCCCTATGTCGAGGAGCTGTCGCTTATCGCCGATGTGGCGGTGTGCGCTTATCCGAATGCCGGACTGCCAAACGCCTTTGGCGAGTACGACGAGCAGGCCTGCGAGACCGCGGCGCTGGTGCGCGAGTTTGCCGAGCAGGGTCTGGTCAACATCGTCGGCGGCTGCTGCGGCACCACCGCCGAACACATCGCCCACATTCGCGAAGCGGTGGCGCCGCTGCCGACGCGGGTACTGCCGCGGCACGCGCGGCGCTGCCGCCTCTCCGGCCTCGAGCCGCTCGATATCGGTCCCGATAGCCTGTTCGTCAACGTCGGCGAGCGCACCAACGTCACCGGCTCGGCCAAGTTCCGCCGGCTGATCGAAGCCGACGACTATGCCGCGGCGCTCGACATCGCGCGCGCGCAAGTAGTCAACGGGGCCCAGATCATCGACATCAACATGGACGAGGGCATGCTCGATTCGCAGGCCGCGATGGTGCGCTTCCTGAACCTGATCGCCTCAGAACCGGACATCGCGCGCGTGCCGGTCATGCTCGATTCCTCCAAATGGTCGGTGATCGAGGCCGGACTCAAATGCCTGCAGGGCAAGGGTGTGGTCAATTCGATCAGTCTCAAGGAGGGCGAGGAGCAGTTTCTGCATCACGCGCGCCTGGTGCGCGCCTACGGTGCCGCGGTCGTGGTCATGGCCTTCGACGAGCGCGGCCAGGCCGACAGCATCGAGCGCAAGGTCGCAATCTGCGAGCGCTCGTACAAGTTGCTGACCGAGCAGGTCAGGTTTCCTCCGGAAGACATCATCTTCGATCCAAACATCTTTGCCGTCGCGACCGGCATCGAAGAGCACAACGGCTATGCGCGCGACTTCATCGAGGCCACGGCCAAGATTCGCGAGCGCTGCCCGCATGTACTGATCAGCGGGGGCGTCAGCAACGTCTCGTTCTCCTTTCGCGGCAACGAGCCGGTGCGCGAGGCCATGCACTCGGTGTTCCTGTACCACGCGATTCGCGCCGGCATGAGCATGGGCATCGTCAATGCCGGCCAGCTCGCGATCTACGAGCAGATCGATCCCAGCTTACGCGAGCGCGTCGAGGATGTGATCCTGAACCGGCGCGCGGATGCCACCGAGCGCCTGCTCGAAATCGCGGCGCAATATCGCGGCGAGGGCGGACAGAAAAAAGTCGAGGATCTCGCATGGCGCAGTTGGCCGGTCGCCAAGCGGCTCGAGCACGCGCTGGTGCGCGGCATCGACGAATTCGTCATCGAGGACACCGAGGAGGCGCGCAGCCAGGCCGAGCGGCCGTTGCAGGTGATCGAAGGCCCGCTGATGGACGGCATGAACGTGGTCG
>DASYNV010000412.1:0-1590 GCA_036008365.1 Steroidobacteraceae bacterium
CCTGCGCGGCACCGCGCTCGCGGCGCTGCTCGCCGGCGCGCTGCTGGCACTGGGCATCGCCGGCGGCCTTTCGGGCTGCGGTCTCAAAGGCTCGTTGTATCTGCCACAGCAAAAGAAGGCCAAGGTACCGGCCACGATCAACAACCCGGCGCCCGATACGCCCGAGGAAACGGCGCCGCAGCCCCTGTCCGGCGGCAGCTCACCGCAGTGACGGCCCCCGAACGTCCGGATCTGGTCCTGATCGATGGCTCTTCCTATCTGTATCGGGCCTTTCACGCGCTGCCGCCGCTGACCAATTCCAAGGGCGCCCCGACCGGCGCGGTGTACGGCGTTCTCAACATGCTGTCGAAGTTCATTCGCGAATACTCGCCGCCGCACATCGGCGTGGTGTTCGACGCGCCCGGCAAGACTTTTCGCGATGAATTGTTCGCCGAGTACAAGGCCAATCGGCCGCCGATGCCCGACGATCTGCGCTCGCAGCTCGAGCCGCTGCTGGCGGCGGTCGAGGCGCTTGGCCTGCCGGTGCTGCGCATCGACGGCGTCGAGGCCGACGATGTGATCGGCACACTCGCCTGCCGCGCGGCCGCCGCCGGCCAGCACGTGCTGATCTCGACCGGTGACAAGGACATGGCGCAGCTCGTCGACGAGCACATCACGCTGATCAACACCATGAGTGGCACGGTGCTCGATCGCGCCGGCGTCAAGGCCAAGTTCGATGTCTTCCCCGAGCAGATCATCGATTACCTGGCCCTGGTCGGCGACAGCTCCGACAACATTCCGGGCATCGACAAGGTCGGTCCGAAAACCGCCGCCAAATGGCTCAACAGCTACGGCACGCTCGACGGCCTGCTGGAGCATGTCGGCGAGATCACGGGCAAGGTGGGCGACAACCTGCGCAGCGGATTGGCGACACTGGCGCTCGCGCGTCAGCTCGCGACCATCCGCACCGATCTTCACTTGCCGCTCGATGGGGTCGGGCTCACGCGCCGCGCGGCCGACGTCGCGCGGCTGCGCGCCATCTACAGCGCGCTCGAGCTGCGCACCCTGCTGAACCAGCTCGAAGCCGGCGCGGCCTCGGTCGTTGCGGTCGCACAGACCGAAGTGCCCGTCCCGGGCACGCCGGGCGATGTGGCCGTGGTCACCGAAGTCGCGATTGTCGCGCCCGAGGACCCGGAAGCGGCCGCACTCGCGCGCGTGCCGAAGAACTACCAGACCATCATCGATGAGGAGGGGCTCGCGCGCTGGTGCACGGCGCTCGGCAATGCCGAAGTGTTCGCATTCGACACCGAGACCACGAGCCTCGACTACATGAACACCGAGATCGTTGGCGTTTCGTTCTGCATCGAGCCGGGTCATGCGGCCTATGTGCCGCTGGCGCACGACTACGCCGGCGCGCCGCCGCAGCTCGAGCGTGCGCGCGTGCTGGAGCTGCTCAAGCCGCTGCTCGAGGATCCCGAGCGCGGCAAACTCGGCCAACACCTCAAGTTCGACATGCACGTGCTCGAGAACCACGGCATCGAGCTCCAGGGCCAGCGCTACGACACCATGCTCGAGTCGTACGTCTGGAACAGCACCGCAACGTCCCATGAT
>DASYNV010000413.1:0-3858 GCA_036008365.1 Steroidobacteraceae bacterium
GGCCGATATCCGCGCCGTTCGGGAGAGCCTCGCATCATGTGTCTGATCTTGATGGCGTGGCAGGTGCACCCGGACTACCCGGTGGTGATGGCCGCCAATCGGGATGAATTTCGTCGGCGTCCGACCGCACCCGCCGCCTGGTGGACTGACCACGCGAACCTCCTCGCCGGCCGGGACCTCGAGGCGCATGGCACCTGGCTTGGGATCACCGCGGGCGGCCAGATCGCGGCGTTGACGAATTTCCGCGATCCGAACCAGATCAAGCCGCAGGCACCGAGTCGGGGCGGACTGGTGCTCGAGATGCTCGAGTCGCGGGCGACCATTGGGGAACGCCTGGCGCAGCTCAGGACCGTGAGCGGACGCTACGCGGGGTTCAATCTGCTCTGTACGGACGGCCACGAATTGGGCGTCTACGAGAGTGTTCCCGCGACCGGCCGCATGCTCGGCCCCGGGATCTACGGCCTGTCGAATCACCTGCTCGATACGCCCTGGCCCAAGGTGCAGCGCGCGAAATCGAATCTTGCGACCGCGCTGCGCAGCCTGCCCGATGACACCGCCCTGCTCGAGCTGCTGCGCGATGATCGCGTACCGGCCGACGATGAGCTGCCGCGCACCGGCGTCAGCCTGGATTGGGAGCGGCTGTTGTCGAGCGCCTTCATCCGCGGTGCCGACTACGGCACGCGCAGCTCGACCGTCGTGCGCATCGGCATCGACGGGCAGGCCTCTTTTCACGAGTGGAGCTGGAACGCGGATGGCTCGCTCGGCAGCGAGGTGCGCTTTGAGTTCCAGATCGAGCCGACATCGATCAGCGCGGCGCGGCGCCCGGAGTAACCATGCACTCGATATCGACTTCACTGATCGCTTTCATCATCACGGCCGGCCTCGTGACGATTTCGCCCGGTCTCGATTCCGTGCTCGTGCTCAGAACCGCGGCCAGTGAGGGTCCGCGGCAGGCGATCATGACCGGTCTCGGCATCGCACTCGGATGCCTGGCCTGGGCGTTGCTCGTCGCCGCAGGTCTCGGTGCGCTGCTCGAGGCCTCGCAGCTCGCCTACGACGGGTTGCGCTGGGCCGGCGCGGCATATCTGATCTGGCTTGGCTACAAACTGCTGCGCCGTCCGCGCCAGAGCTTCACCACCGAGCTGCCTCCCGCGCGCGCGGGCCATGCAGCCTTCGCCCGCGGCGCGCTGACGAACCTGTTGAACCCCAAGGTCGGCGTGTTCTACGTGTCATTTCTGCCGCAGTTCGTGCCGACCGGCGTCCCGGTTGGACGCTACGTGATGATGCTCGGCGCGATTCACATGCTCGAGGGTCTGATCTGGTTTGCCTGCCTGATCATCGCGACGCACTCGCTCACGCGCTGGCTGCAACGCTCCTCGGTGGTGAGGTGGCTGGATCGCGTCACCGGCGGATTGTTCGTCGCGTTCGGCTTGAGCCTGGCGTTCGAGTCGCGGCGCGTCTAGGCGCGCCCGGCCGCGCGCAGGACAGCCGCCGCGTGCGCCGCGATGGCCTGCCGCACGAGCCGCGCAAGACTCAAGCGATGTCGCTCGCCGCGCAGATCCGATGTGATCTCGAGCTGCGCCCCGACGCCGCGCCTGCCGCGGTTGCAGATGTTGCCGGGATGAATGGCGGGATACGGATGGCCTTCGGACCGCGCCGGGTAATCGGCACTCAGCAATGCCGCAGTCAGCGCCGCCACCAGCGGTTGATCCAGGCCGCCGACGTGAATCGCCGCGTGGCCCCTGCAGCCATGAATACCGATCACGATCGCGCATCGCGCGGCGAGTCCTAGCGCCACCGGGTCATCGAAGCGATGACTGGTGACGTGCAGCTCGAGGTTGCCGGAGGGCCTGAGTCCCTCGAAGCAATACAGATTGTGATCCTCGCCCGCGATCGCTGCGGCCAGCTCGCTGGTGCCGTTCTCGATGCCGCCGCCATGAGGCGCAATGACCAGCACCTCGGATTCGATCACTTCGCGCGGCACGACACGCCACCAGTGGCTCGGCGCGTCGCGAGTGAGCGTCAGAAAGCTGTCGTACTTGTCGATCAACGCGTCCCTCTGGCCCGGGCGCTGGACTCGCTGAGCTGCGGTTCCGCAAAGGCAAGAACGTCGCGCTGATACACCTCGTGAACTTCCGCGATGGCGCGATGGTCCGGCGTGTACAGCACGGCGCGCTGCTCGAATAGCGCGGCGGGCAGATGCAGCCTGTCGGCAGCTGGCGTGGTCTCGGGCTGCGGATGTGGCCCGTCCCACCCCGCCGGCAGCGGCGACCAGAGCAACTGCGCGGTAATCGTTTCGCGATGCGGCTTGAGCGGCTGCACGACCTTTCCAAACGGCGCCTGCGTCGTGTCAAGCTGCTGATTCATGGCCGCCGTGAGGCGATCGGGCACGTACCAGTTCTCGGCCACCGACAGCACATGATCGCCGCAGACGAGCTCCACGCGCCGGTAGCGCACGGGCTCATCGGCGATCAGTTGCAGATCCTCGCGCGTCGCCGCACTCGGCGGTTCGGCAATCGTATCGGCGCGCCGGGCCAGGATCTCGGCCGGAACGGCCAGCGCGTGATCGCGGCACCAGTGCTCGAGCGTCAGCGTCGCGCTGTTGCTGGCGAGAATGTCGGCATTGAGGGTTTCGATCAGCGCCAGTGCCTCGAGGCGCGCCATCGGTGTATCCGGCCACTCCGCGTCGGACGAGGCGGGCAATGTCGGCGAGGCCGCCATCGCGCCACGCGCGAGCGCCAGGGCGGCAATGCCTGACGACAGCCATGGCAGCCGGAGTGCTCGGTCCATCCGGCTAATTATAGACGCGCCTGATGCACCAGCAGCACCGCGAGACCCAGCATGATCGCGCCGACCAGCGAATCGAGTACTCGCCACGAGCGCGGGCGTGCAAACAGCGGCGCGAGCAGCCGCGCGCCGTACCCGAGCGCCGTGAACCATAGGCCGCTCGCCGCGGCGGCGCCGCCCACGAACCAGACGCGCGCGTCCGCAGGCTGCCGTGCGCCGATCGAGCCGACCAGCAACAGGGTGTCCAGGTACACGTGTGGATTGAGCAGCGTGAACCCCGCCGCCTGCGCCACGGCGGATCGCAGCGACAGCGGCTCGATGCCGCCGGCCGCATAGAGCGTCCGCGACCGCAGCGCGCGCCACAGCGCCCGCAGTCCGTACCAGCTCAGGAAAACGGCGCCGAACAGGGTCAGGAGTGCCGTCAGCCGCGGCAGACCCGTCAAGCCGAGCGCCAGGCCGCCGACACCGCCCGCAATCAGCACCAGGTCCGCGAGAGAGCAGAATCCGACGATCGCGCCGACGTGTTCACGCCGGATCCCCTGCCGCAGCACGAAGGCGTTCTGCGCGCCGATCGCCACGATCAGGGTGGCGCTCAGGGCGAAGCCGGTGGTGAAAGCGGGCAGCGACATGCCAGCGATGCTGCTGGTGCCGTCCACCTTAATCCAGTTAAACTTACTGAAAGATCTTTAGAGATCCTTAAGATGCTCGATTACGCCTCGCTGACCGCCGTGGCGACCGTCGTGCGCGAGGGCTCATTCGAGCGTGCCGCGCGGGCCTTGAACGTCACGCCGTCGGCGATCTCGCAGCGCGTGAAGCTGCTCGAGGAGCGTCTCGGCTGCGTGCTGATCGTGCGCGGGCAGCCCTGCCGTGCCACCGCCACCGGCCAGATCGTGTGCCGCCACGTTGAGCAGGTCGGCTTGCTCGAACAGGATCTGCGCGCGGCTCTCCCCAGTCTGCAGGGCGCCGTTGCCACGCGCGCCACGCTGCGCGTCGCGGTCAATGCCGACAGTCTGGGCACCTGGTTCATCGACGCGATGGCGGCATTTCTCGAGACCTCATCATCGCTGCTCG
>DASYNV010000414.1:0-5097 GCA_036008365.1 Steroidobacteraceae bacterium
TCGAAGCCAACGCGGTTCCTTAAGTCTCAGGCATTGATCGGATCGGCCTTGTCCGGATCGATGCCAAGTGCCTGCAGGGCCGCCACTACGACGCTGCGTTCGATATGCCCGGCATCGGCGAGTGCCTTGAGCGCTGCCAGAGTGATGAAATTGCGATCCACTTCGAAATGCCGCCGCAGCTCGGCGCGAGCGTCGCTGCGTCCGAAGCCGTCGGTGCCGAGCGCGACGTAGGGCGCGCTGACCCACGGTCGGATCTGATCGGGAACATTGCGCACGTAGTCGGTGGCCGCGACGATCGGCCCTTCGTGCCCGCCGAGCAGCGTCTGCACGTACGGCACGCGCGGCTCGTCGCCCGGATGCAGCAGGTTCCAGCGCTGGCATTCGAGCGCTTCGCGCCGAAGCTCGCTGAAACTCGTGATCGAAAGCACATCGGTGCGCACGCTGAACTGCTGCTCCAGCATCTCGGCCGCGGCCAGGCATTCACGCAGGATCGTGCCGCTGCCGAGCAAGGTCGCGCGTCGTTCGCCGGCAGCGCCGGTGCGCAGCGCGTAACCGCCCTTGACGATAGCGGCCTCCATGCCCGCTGGCATCGCCGGCTGCGGGTAGTTCTCGTTCATGACCGAGATGTAGTAGAAGATGCCCTCGTTATCGACGTACATGCGCTTCATGCCGTCGTGGATGATCACGGCGAGCTCGTATGCATAGGTCGGATCGTAGGCACGGCAGTTCGGCACCGTAGTGGCGACCAATTGACTGTGACCGTCCTGGTGCTGCAACCCCTCGCCCGCCAGCGTCGTGCGTCCCGCGGTCGCTCCGAGCAGAAAGCCGCGCGCGCGCATGTCACCGGCAGCCCAGATGAAGTCGCCGACGCGCTGAAAGCCAAACATCGAGTAGTAGATATAGAACGGCACCATGCTGATGCCGTGATTGGCGTAGGACGTTGCCGCCGCGATCCACGAGCAGGTCGAACCCGCTTCGTTGATACCCTCTTCGAGCATCTGGCCCTTCTTGTCCTCGCGGTACGACATCAGCGTCTCGGCATCCACCGGCGTGTACAGCTGTCCCACGGCGGAATAGATGCCGATCTGGCGGAACAATCCCTCCATGCCGAAGGTGCGCGCCTCATCGGGCACGATCGGCACGATGTGCTTGCCGATGTTCTTGTCCTTGAGCAGCACACCGAGGATGCGCACGAACGCCATGGTGGTCGAAATCTCGCGATCGCCAGTGCCGTCCAGAATCGAGCGGAACAGCTCGAGCGGCGGCACCACCAGCGCCGGCGCCGACGCCTTGCGCACCGGCAGATAGCCGCCCAGTACCTTGCGCCGTCCCTGCAGGTAGCGCATCTCCGCACTGTCAGGCGTCGGCTTGCGGAACGGCAAACCGGCGATGTCAGCATCCGACACCGGAATGTTGAACCGATCGCGCAGCTCCTTGAGCCCGCTGTCGTCGAGCTTCTTCTGCTGATGCGCGACCATCTGACCCTCGGCGCTCTTGCCGAGACCGAATCCCTTGACGGTCTTGGCCAGGATCACGGTCGGTTGGCCGCGGCACTTGACCGCCGCCTCATAGGCCGCGTAGACCTTGCGCGCATCATGGCCGCCGCGATTGAGGTACCAGATGTCCTCATCCGACATGTTGGCGACCATCTCCTTGAGCACCGGGTCCTTGCCGAAGAAATGCTCGCGCGTGTAAGCGCCGCCCTTGGCCTTGAAGTTCTGATACTCGCCGTCGACGCACTCCTCCATGACGCGCTGCAGGTTGCCGCCGGTATCGCGCGCCAGCAGCGGATCCCAGCGCGAGCCCCAGATCACCTTGATGACGTTCCAGCCGGCGCCGAGGAATGCTGCCTCGAGCTCCTGAATGATCTTGCCGTTGCCGCGAACCGGGCCGTCGAGGCGCTGCAGATTGCAGTTGACCACGAAGATCAGATTGTCGAGCTTCTCGCGCACCGGCATCGTCAGCGCGCCCATCGATTCGGGCTCGTCCATCTCGCCGTCGCCGCAGAACGCCCACACCTTGCGATCCGAGGGCGCGACCAGGCCGCGATTTTCCAGGTAACGGATGAAGCGCGCTGCGTAGATCGCCATCATTGGACCGAGGCCCATCGAAACGGTGGGGAACTGCCAGAAATCCGGCATCAGCCAGGGATGCGGATAGGACGACAGTCCATTGCCGCCGACTTCCTGGCGGAAGCGACTCAACTGCTCTTCGCTCAAGCGGCCTTCGAGGTAGGCGCGCGCATAGATTCCGGGCGATGAATGCCCCTGCATGTACACCAGGTCGCCCGGGTGCTGGGCGCTCGGCGCACGCCAGAAATGGTTGAAACCCACTTCATAAAGAGTGGCCGAGGACGCATAGCTCGAGATGTGGCCGCCGTATTCGCTCGACTTGCGATTCGCCTGCACCACCATCGCCATGGCGTTCCAGCGAATGTACGCCTCGATGCGGCGCTCGAGCGAGCGATCACCCGGGTATTCCGGCTGCGCCGCGACGGCGATCGTGTTGACGTAAGCGGTGTTGGGCCGGAACGGCAGGTAGGCTCCCGAGCGGCGCGTATGGTCGATCAATCTCTCGAGCAGATAGTGGGCTCGCTGCGGTCCCTCGGTGCGCAGCACCGAATCGATCGAAGCCAGCCATTCACGCGTTTCGGTGGGATCCAGATCCGCGGGGGTGGTGACGTCATTCATGTGGCAATTCTAGTGCTTTCCGTCAGAGCCCGCTTAAGCCGCGCGGGGCCCGCGCCGGCACCAGAAATTCGTCTGGCAACGCTGTGTTAGCATGCGGCGCTCCCGCCCTGAGCGGCCGGCATGATCCAAGATTTCAATTAGCATGGTCAAGCACGAGGGTCGCCTGAGCTCGCGGGCCGTAACGACGCTTCTCGGCGCTACCCTGGCGCCTCTCGGGCGACACTCGGCGCTTCCGGGCGCGCGCGGCACCGAGCGTCTCGACGCACTGCTGGTGCTCGCCGCACCGGCAGAAACCGCGCTCTGGTCCCGATTGCCGGAGCCCGCGCGCTGGCGCGCGCTGCACGGCCGCTCGAAACCGGCGGCACTCAAATGGCACACGAGCGCGCTCGGCAACGCGCGCCAGACACATGCCGTGCTCGCCTATGTCAAACCAAAGGCGAGCAGCTTCGAGCGTCTGAGCTTCGCCGGCCGCCTGATCGGTGATCTGGCGACGCGCCGCCCCCGCCGTATCGGGATCATCGTCAGCGACGCGCTGCCGGATGCGGCACTGTGGTGCGAGGCATTGCTCACCGCTGCCTGGACCGGCAGCGTTGCCCTGCCCGATTTTCGCAGCCGCCCGAGCGAGCGCTGGCGGCTCGAAGGCATCGAGCTCTACGGCGCGCCGTCGCTCGATACTGCGCGCATCGCGGCCAGCGCGCGCGCCGGCAATCTGGTACGCGCACTGACCGCGATGCCACCCAACAAACTCGATGCGGGCGCCTACCGGCGTGTGCTGCGCGAGCTCTCGCGACGTCACGGCCTGCGGCTGCGCTGGTATTCGGAAGGCGAGCTCAAGCGTCTCGGTGCCGGGGCATTTCTCGCCGTGGCGCGCGCCAATGCGGCGCGCACCGCCGGCATCGCGCACTTGCGCTGGCGCCGCCCGGTTCGAGGCCGGCGCCCGACGCGGGCGCCCGCTGTGGCGCTGGTCGGCAAGGGGATTCTGTTCGATACCGGCGGCATCAATCTCAAGAGCCACCGCTCGATGCTCGACATGCACATCGACATGTCGGGCAGTGCGGTGGCGCTCGCCTCGCTGGTCGCGCTCGCGGAGCTCGATTCGCCGCTGGCAGCCGATGCCTGGCTCGCAATCACCGAGAACAACACCGGACCGAATGCCTATCGGCCGCAGGAAGTCGTCCGGGCCGCGAACGGCACCACGATCCAGGTCATTCACAGTGACGCCGAGGGTCGCATGGTACTGGCCGACACGCTGGCATTGGCCGCGCGCACCCGGCCGGGACTGATCGTCGATTTCGCCACCCTGACGGGCGCCTGTGTGCACGCGCTGACCGAGCGCTACAGCGGCGTATTTACCAATCGGCCGCAGCTCGCCGCTGAGCTGATCGCGGCTGGCCGTGACAGCGGCGAGCGCGTCTGGAATTTTCCGCTCGATGACGACTTCGACAGCGATCTCGAGAGTCCGATCGCCGACGTCATGCAATGCGCGGTCGACGGCAAGGGCGATCACATCCTCGCGGCCCGCTTTCTGC
This sequence comes from Steroidobacteraceae bacterium, assembly GCA_036008365.1. Taxonomy (GTDB): domain Bacteria; phylum Pseudomonadota; class Gammaproteobacteria; order Steroidobacterales; family Steroidobacteraceae; genus FEN-1191. Next base: position 4,220 of record DASYNV010000414.1, read on the forward strand.
AGCGCTTCGTCGATGGCCGGCCCTGGGTTCATGTCGATCTGTCATCGGCCACGCGGCGCAGCGGACTGGCGCATGTGAGCACGGAGATCACCGGATTCGGGGTGCGCTTCACGCTCGAGCTGCTGTTGACGCGGCAGCTGCAGCGGCGCGTCAATTGAGCGGCGTCGGATGAGCCAGCAAATCACGCTGCGACGGCCGGATGATGCGCACCTGCATCTGCGCGACGGTGCCGCACTGGCAGCCGTGCTGCGCTTTAGCGCCGAGCGCTTCGCGCGCGCGGTGGTCATGCCCAATCTGGCGCCGCCGCTGACGAGCACCGCACAGGCCCTGTCGTATCGCGAACGTATTCGCGCGGCGCTCGCGCCGGGCGCGCACTTCGAACCGCTGATGACGCTCTACCTCACCGACCGGACCAGCGCCGCGGAGATCGAACGCGCCAGCCGCGCCGGCGCCATCGTCGGCTGCAAGCTCTACCCGGCCGGGGCGAGCACGCATTCGGATTCCGGCGTCACCGATATCGCGCGGCTCGAGCCGGCACTGGAGGCGATGAGCAGGCTCGATCTGCCGCTGCAGGTGCACGGCGAGGTGACCGATCCGCGCATCGACGTGTTCGACCGCGAAGCACGTTTCATCGAGCGCGTGCTGGCGCCGCTGTGCGAGCGCTGGCCGCGACTGCGCGTGGTGTTCGAGCATGTGACGACGCGCGAGGCGGTTAGCTTCGTGCGCGCCGCGCGGCCCGGTGTCGCGGCCACGGTCACGCCGCACCACCTGCTGCACAATCGCAATGCGCTGTTCGCCGGCGGCATTCGTCCCCACTACTACTGCCTGCCGCTGCTCAAGACCGAGCCGGATCGCCTGAGCCTGCTAGAAATCCTGGC
>DASYNV010000415.1:0-11270 GCA_036008365.1 Steroidobacteraceae bacterium
CGGCATGGACGCCATCGACGCCCCGCGCGCCATTTACCTGGCGGAATTGGCTCTGGCATTGGCCGTGCATCTCTTGAAACCCGACGGGGTCGCCCTGATCAAGCTGTTGCAGGGCGCTGGTTTTCAGGAGTTTGTCGCGGCGGCGCGACGCGAGTTCGTGCAGATCAAGTTCCTTAAGCCGCAGGCGTCACGTTCTCGCAGTCCTGAAACGTACTTGCTGGCCTCCGGCAGGCGGATGGTGTAGCGTCCCTGATGCGAGGGTCTGTCTCCCGGCAGCGTGGTTTCTGCAACAGGTGAATCGAGTTGAATGATCTGACCAAAAATATCCTGCTCTGGGTCGTCATCGTGCTGGTCATGCTGGCGGTATTCAGCCGTTATATGCCGAGCGGCCAACAGGCCGAGGCGATCCGTTATTCCGATTTCGTCGCCGATGTGCACGCCAATCGGGTCGAAAGCGTGGTCTTGCAGGGCGACACCATCCACGGCGTGCTCAAGGACAAGCAGAAGTTCGAGACCTTCAACCCCGAGACCAACTTCACGGTGCTGATCGGGGATCTGCTCAAGGCGGGCGTGTCGATCGAGGGTCAGCCGCCGAAGCAGCCGAATTTTCTGGCGCAGCTGCTGCTGCAACTCGCGCCGGCACTGCTGCTGATGCTGGTGTTCGTCTACCTGCTGCGGCAGATGCAGGGCGCGGCCGGCGGCCGCGGCTCCATGTCGTTCGGCAAGAGCCGTGCGCGGTTGCTCGGTGAGGATCAGGTCAATGTGACCTTCGCCGATGTCGCCGGCGTGGACGAGGCCAAGCAGGAGGTCGGTGAGATCGTCGACTTCCTCAAGGACCCGGGCAAGTTCCAGAAGCTCGGGGGCAAGATTCCGAAGGGCGTGCTCATGGTCGGCTCGCCCGGTACCGGCAAGACGCTACTGGCGCGGGCGATCGCGGGCGAAGCCAAGGTGCCGTTTTTTACCATTTCCGGCTCCGACTTCGTCGAGATGTTCGTCGGTGTGGGCGCCTCGCGCGTGCGCGACATGTTCGAGCAGGCTAAGAAACATGCGCCCTGCATCATCTTCATCGACGAGATCGACGCGGTCGGCCGCCATCGTGGCGCGGGCCTCGGCGGCGGGCACGACGAGCGCGAGCAGACTTTGAATCAGCTGCTGGTCGAGATGGACGGTTTCGAGGGCAACGAGGGCATCATTGTCATCGCGGCCACCAACCGGCCCGACGTGCTCGATCCGGCGCTGCTGCGCCCGGGCCGTTTCGACCGCCAGGTCGTGGTGCCGTTGCCCGACGTGCGCGGCCGCGAGCAGATTCTGCGCGTGCACATGCGGCGCGTGCCGTTGGCCGACGACGTCAAACCTTCGCTGATCGCGCGCGGCACGCCGGGTTTTTCGGGCGCCGATCTCGCCAATCTGGTCAACGAGGCAGCATTGTTCGCCGCGCGCGCCAATCAGCGACTGGTCTCGATGGAGCAGTTCGAGCGCGCCAAGGACAAGATCCTCATGGGCGCGGAACGGCGCTCGATGGTCATGACCGATGCCGAGAAGCGCATGACGGCTTACCACGAGTCGGGCCACGCCATCGTCGGCATCACGGTGCCGGAGCACGATCCGGTCTACAAGGTCACGATCATTCCGCGTGGTCGCGCGCTCGGTGTCACGCAGTTTCTGCCCGAGCAGGACCGTTATTCGATGAGCCGCCGGCGGCTCGAGAGCTCGATCGCGACGCTGTTCGGTGGCCGCATTGCCGAGGAGATCATCTTTGGGGATGACGCCGTCACCACGGGCGCCTCCAACGACATCGAGCGCGCCACCGAGCTCGCGCGCAACATGGTCACCAAGTGGGGCCTGTCCGATCGCTTAGGTCCCCTGACCTACACCGAAGAGGCTGGCGAGGTGTTCCTCGGTCGCAGCGTCACCCAGCACAAGCAGGTCTCGGACGAGACCGCACATGCCATCGATGAGGAAGTGCGGCGCGTGATCGAGACCAACTACAAGCGCGCCAAGGAAATCCTCGAGACCAATCTCGACAAGCTGCACTCGATGGCCGAGGCGCTCATCAAGTACGAGACCATCGCCGATGACCAGATCAAGGACATCATGGCGGGCCGTACGCCAAGACCGCCGGACGGTTGGGACGACACGCCGAGCACCGGCTCGGGCGGTGGCAAGGCCATCGTGACACCGGTCGGCGGCCCCGCCGAATCGCCGATCGCGAGACCCGCCGGGCAGCACTGAATGGCAGGCTCTGCCGCGCAGCTGCGCTGCGGCGGCCGCACCCTCGAGCTCGAGGCCGCCGTGGTCATGGGCGTGCTCAACGTGACGCCCGATTCCTTTTCGGATGGCGGTCTCTACCTGGAGCCTGATGCGGCGCTGGCGCGCGCCGAGAGAATGGCTGCGGAGGGTGCAGCGATCGTCGATGTCGGCGGCGAATCGACCCGCCCCGGCGCCCGCGGGATCGACAGCGACGAGGAGATCCGGCGCGTGCTCCCGATCGTCGAGCGCATCGCGGCGCGTCTGCCGCTGCTGATCTCGGTCGACACATCCAATCCCGAACTCATGCGCCGCGCCGCGGCGGCCGGTGCGCACCTGATCAATGACGTGCGCGCACTGCGCGTGCCCGGGGCGCTCGAGGCCGCGGCGGCCGCGAACCTCGGTATCTGTCTCATGCACATGCGCGGTGAGCCGGCCGACATGCAGCGCGATCCCCGCTACGGCGACATCGTGGCCGAGATACGCGATTTTCTAGAGGAGCGCATGCGCGCCTGCGCGCGCGCGGGCATCGAGCGCGAGCGACTGTGCCTCGATCCGGGCTTCGGATTCGGCAAGACCACGGCGCACAATCTCGAGCTGTTGCGGCAGCTAGCGGAGTTCGCGCCACTCGGTCGACCGCTGTGTGTCGGCCTGTCGCGCAAGTCCCTGGTCGCGGCCCTGACGGGCCGGCCGCTGACAGAACGGGTGACGGGCAGCGTCGCGCTCGCGACCGTGGCGGTGCTCAAGGGCGCGCGCATCGTGCGCGCGCACGATGTGGCGGCGACGGTCGATGCGGTTCGAATCGCGAATGTGATGCATGCGACATCGACGCCGCCGGCGCAAATGGCGACCATGCCGACGACATAGGACGACGACTGAGGAGTCTCCAGGATGGGCAGGGTATATTTCGGTACCGATGGTATTCGCGGACGCGTCGGGCATGACCCGATGACGGTGGACTTTGCCCTGAGGCTTGCGAGCGCCGCCGCGCGCGTGCTGATGCCCCAGGGCGGTACCGTCCTGATCGGCAAGGACACGCGCCTCTCGGGCTACATGTTCGAATCGGCGCTCGAGGCCGGGTTCGTCGCGGCCGGTGCCGACGTGCTGCTGACCGGGCCGCTGCCGACGCCCGCCGTCGCCTACGTGGCACGCCTGCTGCGCTGTCAGCTGGGCGTCGTGATCAGCGCCTCGCACAACCTGTACGAAGACAACGGCATCAAATTCTTCGATGGGGAAGGTGCCAAGCTCTCGGACGAAATCGAAGAGCGCATCGAGGCGCAGCTCTCCGCCGTGCCGGTGACCTGCGCCTCGCGTGAGCTGGGCCGCGCGCGCCGCGCCGAGACTCTGCAGCAGCGCTACCAGGATTTCTGCGCCAACGTGCTGCCCGACGGCATGGATCTTTCGGGTCTCAAGATCGTGATCGATTGCGCCAACGGCGCGGGCTACAAGGTCGCGCCGCGCATCCTGGCGGACCTTGAAGCGGAAATCGTTCCGATTGGCTGCTCCCCCAACGGCCGCAACATCAACGATGGCTGCGGCTCGACCGCGCCCGAGCTGCTGCAGCTGACGGTGCCGGGGGTACGCGCCAATGTCGGCATTGCGCTCGACGGCGATGGCGATCGCGTGGTCATGGTCGATCACCTGGGCCGCCTGGTCGACGGCGATCAATTGCTCTATGTGATTGCCGCGGCGGCCAAGAGCGCCGGGACCCTGCGAGGCCCCGTGGTCGGTACGGTCATGAGCAATTTCGGCCTCGAGCTCGCGTTGCGGCGGCTCGACATCGACTTCATCCGGGCGCCCGTCGGTGACCGGCATGTGCAGGCGCGCCTGATCGAGAGCGGCGGCGTGCTCGGCGGGGAGACCTCTGGACATATCCTGAGTCTCGACCGCGCGACCACCGGGGATGGGCTGCTGACCGCACTGCAGATCCTGAGCATCATGAAGACCACGCGCCGGCCGCTGGCCGAGCTCGCCGCCGGCATGGACAAGCTGCCACAGGTGCTGCTGAACGTTCAGGTCGAGCAGCGCTTCGACCCGACTTCAGTCCCGTCGATCGTCGCGGCGCAGAAGCGCATCGAGCAGCACCTGGCCGGCGAGGGCCGCGTGGTGCTGCGCGCCTCGGGTACCGAGCCACTGATCCGCGTCATGGTCGAGGGGCGCGATGAAGTCGAGGTGCGTGCCTGTGCCGATGAGCTCGCCCAGGAAGTGCGGGCGGCCGTGACCTAGCCGGTTCGCATTGCGCGCCTCCGGTTGCGCCGATATCATCCGCGCGCCCAAGGCGGGGGCTCGGATAGCGGGGCGGCAGTGATGCGGCGCAAGCTCGTAGCGGGCAATTGGAAAATGCACGGGTCGCGCGCGCTCAATACGCCGCTGGTCGAGGCGATTCTGGCCTCCCCGCAGCTCGAGCGGGTTGGCTGCGTGATCTGCCCGCCGTTCGTGTATCTGGCTGAAATTGCGCGGCTGCTGCGCGGCTCGGCGGCCAAGCTTGGAGCCCAGGATGTGTGCGCCGAGGCGCACGGGGCCTATACCGGCGAGGTCTCGGCGGCCATGCTGCACGATGTCGGCTGCCATTATGTGATCGTCGGTCATTCCGAGCGACGCAGCGTCTATGGCGAGGACGATGTGCTCGTGGCGCGCAAGTTTGCTGCGGCGCTTACGGCCGGTCTGACGCCGATTCTATGCCTCGGGGAGCTGTTGGCCGAGCGCGAGGCCGGCAGCACCCAGGAAGTGGTGGGACGGCAGCTCGAGGCAGTGGTGTCGTTGACCGGGATCGGCGGCTTTGCGGGCGCGGCCATCGCGTATGAGCCAGTCTGGGCGATCGGGACCGGTCGCACCGCCTCGCCCGAACAGGCTCAGGAGGTGCATGGGTTCATCCGGGAGCGACTGACGCAGCGGGATGCTAAAATCGCAGCGTCTTTGCCGATCCTCTACGGCGGCAGTGTCAAGACGGGGAATGCGCGCGAACTGTTTGCGCAGCCCGATGTCGATGGTGGCTTGATCGGCGGTGCGTCGCTCAAAGCCGAGGAATTCTTGAGCATAGTGGCCGCGGCTCGCGGCTGAAACTGGACCCAAGCATGTTGCATTCGGTGTTGCTGATCATTCATTTCATCTGCGCCTTCGCGATCGTGGGCCTGGTGCTGCTTCAACGCGGCAAGGGTGCCGACGCGGGCGCGGGGTTTGGCGCGGGCGCGTCCGGCACCGTGTTCGGCGCCCGCGGCGCGAGCACGGCGCTGTCGCGCGCCACCGGAATTCTCGCGGCACTGTTCATGTTGACGAGCCTGTCGCTGACCTACGTCGGCTCGCATCGCGCGGCGCCCGCGAGCAGCATTCTCGAACAGCTGTCGCAGCGGCCCGCGGCGCCGGCTGGTGCGGCGCCGACGACTTCCGCGCCACCCACTTCGAATGGCGCACCGGCCGCGCCGGCTGCGACCGTGCCGCCGGACGGGGCGCCGCCCGTCAACAAATAGCGCTGCGATTTCAAGCCGACGTGGTGGAACTGGTAGACACACTAGCTTGAGGGGCTAGCGCCGCAAGGTGTGGGAGTTCGAATCTCCCCGTCGGCACCAATTTAATGTGATCGCCTGTTAGACTAGGCGGTCAACGGGGCGCAGCAATGGTCGCGAAAGCGAAGCATGCCGCCCCTTTTACGTACCGGTACGGGCATGCTGACAAATTACCTGCCAATACTGATCTTTTTAGGCATAGCGGCCGCACTCGCGGGCGTGTTGCTCGGACTCGGAAGAGTGCTGGGACGGCTCGGTGTCCGGCACCACGGCGACGCGGAGAAGCTTTCGGCCTATGAGTGCGGCTTCGAGCCGTTCGAGGACTCGCGCGTGAAGTTCGACGTGCGCTACTACCTGGTGGCGATTCTCTTCATCATCTTCGATCTGGAAATAGCGTTTCTGTTTCCGTGGGCGGTCTGGGTCGGCCGGGTCGGGGTTGCGGGTCTCGGGGCCATGGGCCTGTTCCTGCTGATTCTCGTGATCGGCTTCGCCTATGAGTGGAAGAAAGGGGCGCTCGAGTGGGATTAGCCGCTGCCGACAACGAGGGCTTCGCGCAGCGCGGCTTTCTCACCACGCAGGTGGACAGCCTCGTGAGCTGGGCACGCACCGGCTCGCTCTGGCCGATGACTTTCGGTCTGGCCTGCTGCGCCGTGGAAATGATGCATGCCGGCGCGGCGCGCTATGACCTGGATCGTTTCGGCGTCGTGTTCCGCCCGAGTCCGCGCCAGTCGGATGTCATGATCGTGGCCGGCACGCTGGTCAACAAGATGGCGCCGGCGTTGCGCAAGGTCTACGACCAGATGCCCGAGCCGCGCTGGGTGATCTCGATGGGCTCGTGCGCCAACGGCGGCGGCTACTATCATTACTCGTATGCGGTCGTACGCGGCTGCGATCGCATCGTCCCGGTCGATATCTACGTGCCCGGCTGTCCGCCGACGGCCGAGGCGTTGCTTTACGGCGTGATTCAGCTGCAGCGCAAAATCGAGCGGCGACAGGCCGCCACCGCTTGAACTGAGGCCGAAGGATAGTCACGGTGCCCGCATACATCGATGAGCTGGCCGCGCGGATCGAGCGTGCTTTGGGAAGCCGCGTACACCGCTACACTTATCTTGCGGACGAATTCGCAATCGAGGTGCCCGGGGCGGATCTGCTTGCCGTCGCGCGCACGCTGCGCGATGAGCCGGAACTGCGCTTCGAGATGCTCATGGATCTGGCCGGCGTCGACTATCTCGACTACGGCCGCGCCGAGTGGGGCACGCTGGCCGCGACTGCCACGGGCTTCAGCCGCGGCGTGAACCGCGCCGCGCCGCATACGCTCGCGGGCGACAAGCGCTTCGCGGTGGTGTCGCAATTGCTCTCGATCACCCATAACAGCCGGCTGCGCCTGCGCGTCTGGTGCGATGACATCGAAGACCCGGTGGTCGATTCGCTGACCGGCATCTGGGCCAGCGCCAATTGGTTCGAGCGCGAGGCCTTCGATCTGTTCGGCATCCTGTTCCGCGGCCACCCGGATCTGCGCCGCATCCTCACCGACTACGGCTTCATCGGGCATCCGTTCCGCAAGGATTTCCCGCTGATCGGCAACGTCGAGGTGCACTACGACCCGCAGCTCAAGCGCGTGGTCTACGAGCCGGTCAGCATCGAACCGCGCACACTGGTGCCGCGCGTGATCCGCCACGACAACCGCTATGATCCGGCGCTGCACGACATCAAGCGCCCGGCCGAGTAATGGCTGAGATCCACAATCTGACGCTGAACTTCGGCCCGCAGCACCCGGCAGCGCACGGCGTACTGCGCCTGGTGCTCGAGATGGACGGCGAGGTGATCCAGAAAGCCGATCCGCACATCGGGCTGCTGCACCGGGCGACCGAGAAGCTGGCTGAGTCGAAGCCCTTCAATCAGTCGATCGGCTACATGGACCGGCTCGACTACGTCTCGATGATGTGCAACGAGCATGCCTACGTGATGGCGATCGAGCGCCTGCTCGGCATCGAGCCGCCGCTGCGCGCGCAGTACATCCGCGTGATGTTCGATGAGATCACGCGCATCCTGAATCACCTCATGTGGCTCGGCGCGCATGGCCTCGACATCGGCGCCATGACCATCTTCCTGTTCTGTTTCCGCGAGCGCGAAGATCTCATGGACTGCTACGAGGCGGTCTCGGGTACGCGCATGCACGCCACCTATTACCGCCCGGGCGGCGTCTACCGCGATCTGCCGGAGGCGATGCCGAAATATTTTCCATCGCGCTGGCGCAGCCAGAAGGATGTCGATCGTCTGAATGAGGCGCGCGCAGGCTCGCTGCTGGATTTCATCGAAGCCTTTACCTCCAAGTTCCCGGCCTGCGTGGACGAATACGAGATGCTGCTGACCGATAACCGCATCTGGAAGCAGCGCACCGTCAACATCGGCGTCGTGAGCCCCGAGCGCGCCATGCAGCTCGGCTTTTCGGGCCCCATGCTGCGCGGCTCGGGTGTGGTCTGGGACCTGCGCAAGAAGCAGCCCTACGAGGTGTACGCGAAGATGGATTTCGATGTGCCGGTCGGCGTGAATGGCGACTGCTATGACCGCTACCTGGTGCGGGTCGAGGAGATGCGACAGTCCAACCGCATCATCAAGCAGTGCGTCGAGTGGTTGCGCGCCAATCCGGGTCCGACCATGGTCGATGATCGCAAGGTGCGCGCGCCGAACCGCGAGCACATGAAGGAAGACATGGAGTCGCTGATCCATCACTTCAAATTCATGACCGAGGGCTACTGCGTGCCGGAAGGGGAGACCTACGCTGCGGTGGAAGCGCCCAAGGGCGAGTTCGGCGTATTCCTGGTGTCCGACGGCGCCAACAAGCCCTACCGCCTCAAGTGCCGCGCGCCGGGATTTCCGCACCTCGCCTCGCTCGGCGAGATGGTGCAGGGACACATGCTGGCCGACGTGGTGGCCGTGATCGGCTCGCAGGACATCGTTTTCGGGGAGATCGATCGCTGATGAGCACCGAATCGGGCAAGGCGTCACTGCTATCCGAGGAGACTCGCCACGAGATCGATCACTGGATGGGAAAGTTTCCGCCTGGCCGGCAGCGCTCGGCCGTGATCTCGGCGCTGCGCGCGGCACAGGAGCAGAACCACGGCTTCCTGACGCCCGATCTCATGGACGCCATCGCCGAATACCTGCAGCTGCCGCCGATCCAGGTGTACGAGGTCGCGAGCTTCTACTCGATGTTCGAGACCCATCCGTGCGGGCGGCACCACGTCAGCGTCTGCACCAATATCTCGTGCATGCTGCGCGGGGGCGAGGACATTGCCGCCTATGTCGAGAAAAAGCTCGGCATCCGCACCGGCGAGAGCACGCCCGATGGCCGCATCTTCCTCAAGCGCGAGGAGGAGTGCCTCGCGGCCTGTACGGGCGCACCGATGATGATGGTCGATCACGTCTACCACGAGTATCTGACGCCCGAAAAGGTCGATCGGATACTGGCTGAGCTCAAGTGAGCGCGACACGATGCCTATGAGTAACTGGGACGACAAGCGCGACCTGACCTGTTTCGAGCCGCTCAAGTACGAGCGCTCGTGGGAGCTCGAAACCTATCAGCGCATCGGCGGCTACGAGGCCTGGAAGAAAATACTGGCCGAGAAGACCCCGCGCGAGCAGATCATCGAGCAGGTCAAGGCTTCGGGCCTGCGCGGCCGCGGCGGCGCCGCGTTCCCGGTCGGCGTGAAGTGGAGCTTCATGCCGCGCAACGCCAGCATGCAGAAATATGCGGTGTGCAATTCGGACGAGAGCGAGCCCGGCACCTGCCACGACCGCGACATTCTGCGCTACAACCCGCACTCACTCATCGATGGCCTCGCGATCGGTGGCTACTGCATGAACGCCACGGTCGGCTACAACTACATCCGCGGCGAGTTTCTGGCCGAGCCGATACCGCGCTTCGAAGCCGCGCTCAAGGAAGCCTACGCCGCGGGACTGCTCGGCAGGAATATTCTGGGCTCGGGCATCGACTTCGATCTCTATACGTTCGTCGGTGCCGGCGCCTACATCTGCGGTGAGGAAACCGCGCTGCTCGACTCGCTCGAAGGCAAGACCGGCAAGCCGCGTTTCAAGCCGCCGTTCCCGGCCGCGTTCGGTCTCTACGGCATGCCGACCACCATCAACAACACCCAGAGCTACGCCTCGGTGCCGACCATCCTGCGGCGCGGCGCGCAGTGGTTCGCCGAGCTGGGCCCGAAGAACTCCGGCGGTACCGCGATCTTCTCGGTGTCCGGCCATGTCAACCAGCCCGGCAACTTCGAGGTGCCGCTCGGCATCCCGTTCACGGATCTGCTCGAGCTCGCGGGCGGTGTGCTCGATGGCCGGCAGCTCAAGGCTGTGATCCCGGGCGGCGCTTCGGTGCCCGTGCTGCCCGCCGCCACGATGCTCAAACTCAACATGGACTACGACTCAGTCAAGGCCGCGGGGTCCGGCATCGGCTCGGCCGCGGTCATCGTGATGGATGAGACCACCTGCATGGTGCGCGTGCTCGAGCGGGTGTCGCGCTTCTACATGTCCGAGTCCTGCGGCCAGTGCACGCCGTGCCGCGAGGGCACCGGCTGGCTCAACCGAACGCTGAAGCGCATTCTGGCGGGGCAGGGGCGATTGGAAGACCTGAACCTGCTGCTCGATGTCGCGAATCGCATCGAAGGCCACACGATCTGCGGCCTCGGTGATGCGGCGGCATGGCCGGTGCAGAGCTTTCTCAAGCATTTCCGGCACGAGTTCGAGTACATGGTCGAGCACGGGGGACGCAGCATCATCGGTGCTGCGCGCGCGGCGGCATGAGCGACGATCAGGTCAACATCGAAGTCAACGGCGTCGCGATGAAGGCTCGCAAGAACGAGCTCATCATGCGCGTGACCGATCGGGAAGGAATCTACATTCCGCGCTTCTGCTATCACGAGAAGCTGGCCATTGCGGCCAACTGCCGCATGTGCCTGGTCGAGGTCGAAAAGGCACCGAAGCCGCTGCCCGCCTGTGCCACGCCCGTGGCCGAGGGCATGAAGATCTTCACGCACTCGGCCAAGGCCATCGGCGCGCAGCGCGCCACCATGGAGTTCCTGCTCATCAATCACCCGCTCGACTGCCCGATCTGCGATCAGGGCGGGGAGTGCGAGCTGCAGGACCTGGCGCTCGGATTCGGCCGCGACATATCGCGCATGGTCGAGCGCAAGCGCGTGGTCAAGGACAAGAACCTGGGTCCGCTGATCTCGACCGACATGACGCGCTGCATTCACTGCACGCGCTGCGTGCGTTTCGGCCAGGACATCGCGGGCATCCAGGAGATGGGTGCCACCGGTCGCGGCGAGCAGATGGAGATCGGCACCTACATCGAGCGCAGCGTCGATCACGAGCTCTCGGGCAACATCATCGATCTGTGTCCGGTCGGCGCGCTCAACAGCAAGCCGTTCCGGTACCGCGGCCGCGGCTGGGAGATGACGCAGTACCCGCTGGTGTCGCCGCACGATGGCGTTGGCACGCAGCTCTTCGGCC
>DASYNV010000416.1:0-4578 GCA_036008365.1 Steroidobacteraceae bacterium
ATGCGGCGGCCGGCGGCGCGGCGCCCGCCGATGCCCAGGGGCGGTTGATTCCGACCGTGACGACCACGGGCGCGCCGCAGCCTGCAGGCGCCGCGGCGGCGGCATCCGCCGACGCGGCCGTGTCCGGCGATCCCGACCGCCGCCCCGCCAACGCGCTGCCGCCACTGATTGCAGCACAGCAGGTGGCGCCGCGAGTGATCTCGCCACAGAATGACTGGATCATGGACGACATGATGGCGGACGTGATCAAGCGCGGCACCGGCATTCGTGCCGGGCTGGCGCTCAAGCGCAGCGATATTTCGGGCAAGACCGGCACCACCAACGAGGCACGCGACACCTGGTTCAACGGCTTCAATCACAGCGTGGTCGCGACGGTCTGGGTCGGTTTCGACCAGGAGCGCCCGCTCGGCGAGGGCGAGGAAGGCAGCCGCACCGCGGTGCCGATCTGGGTGAATTTCATGCGTGAGGCGCTGCGCAGCCAGCTCGACCGGGTACGGCCGATGCCTTCGGGACTCGTGACCGCGCGCATTTCTCCAAGGACCGGCGAGTTGGCCGCGGCCAACGAAAGCGATGCGATCTATGAGACCTTCATGGAAGACCACATGCCGACGGCCAGCAACGCCGCCAATACCCTGCCGGGCACACAGGTACAGACACCAGGAGGAAATGGCAGCGAGCCTTTGTTCTAGTTTTCCTCTAACGTAGCGACGCAGGGATCGACGATGTACCGCCGCGCCTCACCTAGAAAAGACAATCTGCGCCGCGCGCTGGCCCAGGAGGCGGCGCGCATCATGGCACAGCACGGCATCCATGATTTTCTGACCGCCAAGCGCAAGGCCGCCGACCGCTTGGGGGTCGCCGATGCCAGCGCGCTGCCGCGCAATACCGAGATCGAGGAGGCGCTGGCCGAGTATCAGCGCCTGTTCGACCCGAACGGCCACGAGCTCACGCTCGAGGCGCAGCGACGCGCGGCGCTGCAGGCGATGCACTGGTTGTCGCAATTCGAGCCGCGGCTGGTCGGACCGGTACTGACCGGGACCGCCACCGAGTACGCCGACATCCAGCTGCACCTGTTTGCAGATACACCCGAGTACGTCGCGCTCAATCTGCTCGATCGCGGCATCGCGCACGAGATCACCGAGCGGCGCGTGCGGCTCGATGCCGAGCGCATCAAGGCATTTCCGGGGCTGCGTTTTGCGGTCGACAACCGCAAGGTCGAGGCCACCGTGTTTCCGCTCGACGGTATCCGCCAGGCGCCGGTCAGTCCGGTGGACGGTCGGCCGATGCGGCGCGCCGATGCTGCCGAGATTCAGGATCTGCTGCGCAACGCCACCGGCACGTAGTCACGGCGCGTGGCGCCGGTGTAGAGCTGCCGCGGGCGGCTGATACGCATGGCCGGATCCGAGATCATCTCGAGCCAGTGCGCCACCCAGCCGACGGTGCGCGCGAGCGCGAACATCACCGTGAACATCGAGCGCGGTATCCCGAGCGCGCTGTAGATGATGCCGGAGTAGAAGTCGACGTTCGGATAGAGCTTGCGCGACACGAAGTATTCGTCTCGCAGCGCGATCTCTTCCAGCCGCAGCGCCAGCTCGAACAGCGGATTGTCGGTGCGACCGAGCTTCGACAGCACCGTGTGGCACATTTCGCGGATGATCTTGGCGCGCGGATCGAAGTTCTTGTAGACGCGGTGGCCGAATCCCATGAGCCGGAAGTGGCTGCTCTTGTCCTTCGCCATCGCCAGGTACTTCGGAATGTTGTCGACCGTGCCGATCTGCTCGAGCATCGCCAGCACCGCCTCGTTGGCACCGCCGTGCGCCGGACCCCAGAGTGCGGAGACGCCGGCCGAAATGGCGGCGTAGGGGTTCGCGCCGGTGCTGCCGGCCAGGCGCACGGTCGAGGTGCTGGCATTCTGCTCATGATCGGCGTGCAGCATGAACAGCAGGTCGAGGGCCCTGGCGGCCACCCCATCCACTTCGTAGGCCTCGCAGGGCACGGCGAAGAACATGTGCAGCAGGTTGCTGGTGTAGTCGAGATCGTTGCGCGGATAGATGAACGGCTGCCCGAGCGAGTGCTTGTGGGCTGCCGCTGCAATGGTCGGAATCTTGGCGATGATACGATGGGAGAAAATCTCCCGGTGACGCGGCTCGTGGATGTCCATCGAGTCGTGATAGAACGCCGACATCGAAGCCACGACCGCCGAGACCATCGCCATCGGGTGCGCGTCGTGATGAAAGCCGTTGAAGAACCGCAGCAGCGATTCATTGATCATCGTGTGGCGGCTGATGCTGGTCGAGAACGCCTGCAGCTGCTTCAAATTCGGCAGCTCGCCGTGTATCAGCAGGTAGGCGACCTCCATGAAAGTCGCCTTTTCGGCGAGCTGCTCGACCGGGTAGCCGCGGTACAGCAGCACGCCGGCATCGCCGTCTATATAAGTGATCTTGCTTTCGCAGGCGCCGGTGGCGCCGAAGCCCGGATCGAAGGTAAAGACGCCCTGATCGCGGGTCAGGTGAGTGATATCGAGTACATCCGGCCCGATGGTGCCGGAACGAACCGGCAGCGACGATTTGACGCCCGTGGCGGGATTCGACAGTTCGAAGCTCTTGTCAGTCATGCAGCCTGCAAGCTCACCTCAGCGCACCGCGTGTGTGCCGACAAGCTTAGCGCGCACCGCCGCCGATGCCGGCATACTTCTTGCGGAATTTGTCGACTCGGCCCGCGGTGTCGACGAGCTTCTGCTTGCCGGTGTAGAACGGATGGCAGTTCGAACACACCTCGACCTGCAGCTCATGCCCTACCGTCGAGCGGGTCGTGAAGCGATTGCCGCAGCTGCAGACGACATTGATTTCTTTGTACTCGGGATGAATTGCGGCTTTCATGAATCGTACCCTTGGCTGCAAGATCTGTGGTCGCCAGCGCCGAATACAAGAGTGCCCGGCCGGCTTGGACAAAAAACGCTTAGACAAAAAGGGCGCGCAGTCTAGACCTTCGAGCACCCTGCTTCAAGAGGTTGCGAGCGGCCGCGGGAACCGCCACCGGCGCCGCTCCGATTATCCACAGAATCTGTGCATAACTCTGTGTGTAACGCCAATTCCTGTCCGCACGCCATGCACAAACACCGCATAATTATTGAATTGTACAAAAAATGACCAGGATATTTCAGCTTAATAAATCAAACACTTAGAGGTTAATTGTCTTGCATAGGGAATAAAACGTCACGTAATCGGCTAATTTGAGAAAGCGGCCCCGTGTTGTTGTGAATAAAAGTCCTCCGCCGCGGCCGCCGCACCGGCCCAAGCGCAGGCGAAGTAGGGCATTTCTTACAGTTTTTCAGCGCTGTGCGCCCAAGAACTCACTCACCACATCGTTCAGAAAACGATAGCCTCGGGGGCTCGCGCGCCAGCGCCCATCGGACTGCTCGACCAGTTCGCGCGCGGCGAGCCGCGCCAGCGGTTCGGCCAGCACTGCCGGCGTGAGTCCGGTGCGCTGTTCGAACTCGCGCGGCTCGAATCCCTCCCGCAATCGCAGCGTATTCATGAGGAACTCGAACGGCAGATCGATGCTTGGAACCGTGCGCCGAGCGGGAGGTGCATGCGCGTTGGCGAGGTAGCGGCGCGGTTCACGCTCGCGCCACGTGCGCTCGATGCGCAGCGACTGCTCCAGCACGCGGCTGCATTTACCGTGTGCACCGGCGCCTATGCCGAGATAGTCGCCGAAGCGCCAGTAGTTGAGGTTGTGACGGCAGCGACGGCCCTCGCGCGCATAGGCCGAGACCTCGTACTGCTGGTAGCCGGCGTCGGCCAGTCGCTGCTGGCAGGCGAGCTGCATTTCCATCGCGCGGTCGGCATCGGGCAGCCCCTGCGGTGGCACAGCCCCAAACACTGTTCCGGGCTCGAGCGTGAGCTCGTAGTGCGAAATATGCGTCGGCTCAAGCTCGAGCGCACTGTCGATGTCGAACAGCGCCGCGGCCAGATCCTGCCGCGGCAGTGCATACATGAGATCGAGATTGAAGTTGTCGATGCCGGCCTGACGCAGCTCCCACACCGCGCGGCGCGTGTCGGCGGCCGCGTGGATGCGGCCGAGCCGCTGCAGCGATTCGTCGGCGAAGCTCTGCGCACCGAGCGACACCCGATTGATGCCGGCGGCACGGTAGTCAGTGAAGCGGCCATGCTCGATGGTGCCGGGATTGGCTTCGAGCGTGATCTCGGCATCGGCAGCGAAATCGAGTTCGGCATGCAGCGCGTCGAGCAGCCGCCGCAGCCCCGAGGGGGAGAACAGGCTGGGAGTACCGCCGCCGAAAAAGACGCTCACGACGCGGCGCTGCTCGACCTCCGGGCGCTGCGAGCCGAGATCAAGCAGCAGCGCATCGATATAGGCCGCCTCCGGCAGCTCGCCGTGCAGCGTGTGGGAATTGAAATCGCAGTACGGGCACTTTCGCACGCACCAGGGCAGGTGCACGTACAGCGACAGCGGCGGCAGCACCGCACTCACCAGACCACCTCGGCCAGCCGCCGTACCAGTTCAGCGCTTGCCTGGCCGCGATGGCTGAGCCGGTTCTTGAGCGTAGCCCGCAGCTGC
>DASYNV010000417.1:0-6640 GCA_036008365.1 Steroidobacteraceae bacterium
CTCGGCAACGCCGCCATGATCATCGCCGGTACGGTGGTCGGCTCGGCCGGCACGCTGCTGACGCAGTTGATGGCGCGCGCCATGAACCGCTCGCTCGGCAATGTGCTGTTCTCGGGCTTCGGCGACACCGGCGGCGCAGTCACGCAGGGCACCGTCAGCGGCAGCATGAAGCCGATCGAGGCTTCCGATGTCGGCGTAATGATGGCGTTCGCGCAGAAGGTGATCGTGGTGCCGGGCTATGGCATGGCCGTGGCCCAGGCGCAGCACAAGGTGTGGGAACTGTGCCAGCTGCTGATCGATCGCGGCGTCAATGTACGCTTTGCGATTCATCCGGTCGCGGGACGCATGCCCGGCCACATGAACGTACTGCTGGCCGAGGCCGGCGTGCCCTACGATCTGATCGCCGATCTCGATGAAGTGAACTCCGAATTCGAGACCGCCGACGTCGCTCTCGTCATCGGGGCCAACGACGTGGTCAATCCGGTGGCGCGCAACGACAAGTCGAGCCCGATCTACGGCATGCCGATCTTGAATGCCGACAAGGCCAAGAACGTCATCGTCATCAAGCGCGGCCAGGGCGCGGGCTTCTCAGGGATCGAGAACGCGCTGTTCTACCTCGACAACACGCGCATGCTGTACGGTGACGGCCAGGCCGCGGTGTCGCAGCTCATCGCCGCGGTGAAAGCCGTCTAGCGGCCGCGCGGCAGCCGCTCGGGTGGCACGCCCCGCGGTGCGCTGCGCTCCAGCCGCAGCGCACGCTGCCGTTGCAGCATCTGTACTCGCTCCTGCGGCGTCGCATTACGCCAGCGCTCGCGCAGCTGCGCGCGCTGGCCGGGCGGCAACCGCGAGAAGGCACGGAAATTCTGGCGCACGGCCTGCTGCTGTTCCGGCGAGAGCTGCTGAAAGCGCTGCCAGCGCTGGCGGATCAGTGAGCGCTGATCGGGCGGCAACTGCTGCCAGGACTGAAAGCGACCGCGGGCGTCGGTACGCTGCTCCGGTGTCATCGACAACCAGCGCTGCGCGCCGGTCGCGAGGGCCTGCTGCCGATCCGGGGGCAGAGTGCTCCATTGACCCTGAAAGTGACCCAGCGCCTGCTGCTGCGGCGGCGACAGCGACGACCAAGCTACCCCCGGCGCCGGCGCCGGCGACGGCTCGGCGCCCAGCGCCGGCAGGCATATCAGCAGCAGCAGGGCGCATAGCGCGGGATAGCGGATCATGGCGGCGCTACCGGTTTGCCCGCGATCGGCGGCAATGCGGGCGGTGGCGCATTGCCGGCGGGATCGGCGGGTGGGTCAGCCGGAGGATTGACCGGCTTGGCACGCGCAGGGGCACTGCCGCCGTCCGGGTTGCTCGCATTGTTGCCCGCACGGCGCGCGATCTTGTCGATATCGGTGCGCGCCAGATAATCATTCCAACCCTTGTCCTCGGTATCCACCGAGCCCAGAAACTCGAGCAGCCCATCGTCGGGCGCATCGGCGGCCCGCGATACCCTCAGTACCGCGCCCCCGCCAGCCAATAGGGCAGCAAGCAGCCAGACACTGCGCCTCACGTACCAATTGACGGTGCGTTCGTCGCACCCTTTGCTTCGCCGACTGCCCATTCGTAGAAATCGTAATCTACATCGTCATCGCGTCCGAGCTGCACTGCATCACTGTCGGCCAGCATCTCGAGATCCTCGGGCGCCTCGTTCGCGAGCGGATTCACCGTCGGGCTCTCGCCGTGCGGCACGACGATGAACGTCACTGCCAGGACCGCCGCGGCCAGCGCACCGGCGCCGGCCGGCATCCAGTGACGCGTCAGATTGCGCGACCAGGACGGCCGCGATGCCAGCGCAGCATGGCGCGCGCGCGTGAGCCGCGAGCGCGTCTGGGCAGGCAGCCCTTCGACGCTCTCGAGCAGCCGCTGCCGCACGCGCCGCTCGAACTCGTCAGCCCCCTCGCTGAGCTCAGCCGGGAGCTCATCGGTCGAGGATTTCATGTCGCAAACTCTCCCAGCTTTGAGCGCAGCGCCTGCAGCGCGCGAAAATAATGTGTTTTGACGCTCCCCTGAGAGCATTTCATTGCTGCAGCGGTCTCCGCAACATCGAGACCCTCGATATTGCGCAGCAGGAACGCCTGTCGCTGCCGTGCCGGCAGTTGCATCAGCGCCTGCTCGAGCGCCCCCATCATCTGATCCACTTCGATCTGTGCCGCCGGCGTTGGGCCCGCATCGGCCGCCTGATCGATCGGGTCGGGGGTGTCGTCCTCTTCTTCACCGCGCCAGGGCATGAAACTCATGACGCGCTGGCGCACGATGCGCCGACGCTGCATGTCGCGGATGCGGTTTTCGAGGATGCGGTAGAACAGCGGCCGCCATTCCTCGGCCGGCCGGGATGCATAGCGATGGGCCAACTGCATCATGGCATCCTGCACCACATCGAGCGCGTCGGACTCATGACGCAGTGCAATCTGTGCGATCCTGAAGGCCTTTCGTTCGACCTCCGCCAGAAATGTTTCCAGGGCGCGCGCACCATCCTGGGCTGATTCACGCAAATGTGCTTTCCCAAGGGGGAGCAGATCGGATGTCTGTGACTCAAGAGTAGCAAACGCGAGCATGCACAGGACACCTACGCCGGATTTGAGGAGCTGACTTAGGGCGCAAAACGGCGCAAGAATGCGTTTGGTTGACACCGTTTGCATTCGCGGAACGCCACCAAAATCATCCACTTATTTGACGCTTGTCAGGCCGCTGTCATGGTTCAGGGTTCACGGCGACCCCTCAAGGTCCGCGTCATACCCCAAGGCATTGATCCTGAAAGAAAATGCGGCTTGATCATTTTTTCATCAAATTGACATGAACGCCGTAAAACACAGGTGATTTCGCCGTTGCCGACCGAGCTGTCCACAGACTTATCCACAGCGGCTGTGGACAACCAGCCCAGTGCGGTGCTGCGCATCGCGCTCGATATGCCGCGAGCAACGCTGTTCGACTACCTGCCGCCGGTCGGCCTGACCGTGGCCCAGGTGCCGCTCGGCGCGCGCGTGCGCGTACCGGTGGGGGCACGCGAGCGCATCGGCGTGGTGGTCGAGTCGGCCGACCATCCCTCGGTCAGCTCGAGCGCGCTCAAGACCATTCGCGCCATCATCGATGAGAGCGCGCTGTTCGATGCGCCGCTGTTGCACCTGTTGCGCTGGACAGCGCAGTACTACCACCACCCGCTCGGCGAAGTGATCGCCGCCGCCCTGCCGAAGGCGCTGCGCGAGGGCGCGCCGGCGATGTCGCTGACACAGAACTGGCGGCTGCGCGAGCGTGGCGAGCTTGCCGGCCTGGCCGCGCCGCAAGCCCCGCGGCGTGCGCCACGGCAGCAGGGTCTGCTGGCCCTGCTGGCGGCGCACCCGCAAGGTATTGCGGCCAGTGAGATCGCGGCAACGCAGCCATCCTGGCGCGAGGCTGCACGTGCTCTCGAGGCGCGCGGCCTGATCGAGCACTTCGACGTCCCGGCCGCGGACCCGGCGGCCGGCGGCGTGGCGCCCGGCGGCTCGACGATGCAATCCGAGCAACCGCCACCCCTGTCGGAGGCGCAGAGTGAGGCCGTGGCGCAGGTCGATGCCGCCGCCGGCTCATTTGCGGTCTTCGTTCTGCAGGGTGCGACCGGCAGCGGCAAGAGCGAAGTCTACCTGCAGTGCGCCGCGCGTGCCCTGGCCCGCGACCAGAGTGTGCTGGTTCTGGTGCCCGAGATCGCTCTGACACCACAGCTGGTGGAGCGTTTCCGGCGCCGACTGCCGTGCCCGATCGCGGTGCTGCATTCGGCCTTGAGTGATGCCGAACGGCTCGCTGCCTGGCGCAGCGCGCGCGCCGGCAGCGCCCGCATCGTGCTCGGTACGCGCTCGGCGGTATTCGCGCCGATGCCGCGGCTCGGACTGATCGTGGTCGACGAGGAGCACGACGGCTCCTACAAACAGCACGAAAGCGGCTGCCGCTACTCGGCTCGGGACTTGAGCGTAGCGCGTGCGCGCCAGGCGCAGGTCCCGGTGGTACTCGGCTCGGCCACGCCGGCGTTCGAGACGCTGCACAACCTGCAGCGGGGCCGCTATCGCGGACTGCTGCTGCCGCGCCGCCCCGATCAACCCGAGGCGCCGCGGCTGGCGTTGATCGATCTGCGCGCACATGCCGCGACTCAAGGGCTGTCCCTGCCGGTGGTCGAGGCCCTGCGCCGGCATCTCGCCGCACGCTCGCAGGTGCTGGTCTTCATCAACCGGCGCGGCTACGCACCGACGCTGCTGTGCACGGCTTGCGGCTGGATTGCGCCATGCCGGCAATGCGACGCGCGCCTGACCGTGCATCGGACCGCGGCCGAGTTGCGCTGTCATCATTGCGGCGCGGCCGAGCCACTGCCGCAGCGCTGCCCGCGCTGCGGCTTAGCTGTGAAGCCGGTCGGGCAGGGCACCGAGCGCATTGAAGAAACGCTGCAGCAGCTCTTTCCCGAGGAGAGCCTGGTCCGGCTCGATCGCGACACCGCCGCCAACGCGGCCGAGCTCGAGAATCGCATGCGCTCGGTCCGCGATGGCTCGGCGCGCATCCTGGTCGGTACGCAGATCGTCACCAAGGGCCATCACTTCCCGGGCATCGCGCTTGCCGTGGTGCTCAACGCCGATCAGGGTCTATTCAGCACCGACTTCCGGGCCGCCGAGCGCCTGGCGCAGACCATCGTGCAGGTTGCCGGGCGCGCCGGCCGCGAGCATAGCCGCGGCGAAGTGCTGATCCAGACCGAATACCCCGACCATCCACTGCTGCAGAGCCTGCTCGCCGGCGGTTACGAGGGGTTCGCGACGACGGCGCTGCGCGAGCGCGCCGCCGCGCAATGGCCGCCATTCGGCCGGCTGGCATTGTTGCGCGCCTCGGCACTGTCGCCTGAGGCAGCGCTCGAGTTTCTGTCGGCCGCGCGCACAATCGCGCCCGAGGAGCACGCCGTGCGGTTGCTCGGCCCGGTGGCCGCCGGCATGGCTCGGCGCGCCGGCCGCCATTACGCGCAGCTGCTGCTCGAGAGCCGCGACCGCGCCGCATTGCACCGCCTGCTCGATCAATGGTTGCCGCTGGTCGGCGCGCTGCCGCAGGCGCGCCGCGTGCGCTACGCGCTCGATGTCGACCCGATCGACATACAGTAGACTCGCCGGCCGTTTCCACCGAGGACATTTGCAGTTGAAAGCCGAGCTCGAGCGCCTGATTGCAGACGCCATCGCCACACTGGTCGGCACGGTGTTACCGGAGCCGGTCGACCCGTCCGCGATCAGCGTTGAGCGCACCCGCGACGCCAGTCACGGCGACTACGCCTGCAGCATCGCACTGAAGCTGGCCCGCAGCGCGAAAAAACCGCCGCGCGCCATCGCCGAGGCCATCCTCGCGGCGCTGCCCGCGAGCCCGTTGCTCGCGCGCGCAGAGGTAGCGGGCGCCGGATTCATCAACCTGTACCTGGCGCAGGGCGCACAGACTGCGATATTGGCGCGGGTGCTGGGGCAGGCCGGACGCTACGGCGAGAGCAACACCGGCCGGGGCGAGAAAATCCTGCTGGAATTCGTCTCGGCCAATCCGACCGGTCCACTGCACGTCGGTCATGGCCGCCAGGCGGCCTATGGCGCGACGCTCGCGAACCTGCTGCGCGCGGTCGGCTACCAGGTCGCGCGCGAGTACTACATCAACGACGGCGGCCGGCAGATGGACATTCTCGCGGCCAGCACCTGGCTGCGCTACCTCGAGCGCTGCGGCGAGGAGCCGCCGTTTCCGGCCAATGGTTATCGCGGCGATTACGTGCACGCGATTGCGGTCGAACTCGAGCAGCAGTGTGGGCGCGAGCTGGTGCGCAGCGCGGCCAGCCTCACTACCGGGTTGCCGGCTGATGCCCCGGCCGGCGACAAGGAGAGCTACATCGATGCGCTGATCGAGCGCATGCGCACGCTGCTGGGTGCGGGCGGATTCGACCGGGTGCTGGAAGTGTCGCTGGCGGCGATGCTGGCCGACATTCGCGACGATCTGAGCGCGTTCGGCGTGGAGTTCGAACGCTGGTATTCCGAGCGCGAGCTGGTGCGTAGCGGCGCGGTCGAGCATGCGATCGACAAGCTCGAATCGCGCGGTCAGCTCTACCGCAAGGACGGCGCGACGTGGTTTCGCTCCACTGACTTCGGTGACGACGAGGACCGCGTGCTGGTGCGCGCCAACGGCCAGAAGACCTATTTCGCACCCGACATCGCCTATCACCTGCAGAAACGCGAACGCGGCTTTGCGCGCCTGATCGACGTGCTGGGGGCCGATCATCACGGCTACGTCGCACGCCTGCGCGGCGCGCTCATGGCGATGGGCGTACCGGGCGAGTGCCTCGAGGCCTGCCTGATCCAGTTCGTGAGCCTGTTCCGCGGCGGCGAGAAAATTCCGATGGGCAAGCGCGAAGCGCAGTTCGTCACGCTGCGGCAATTGCGCCAGGAAGTCGGCAACGATGCCTGCCGGCTGTTCTACCTGATGCGCAGCCATGACCAGCATCTCGATTTCGATCTCGAGCTCGCGAAATCGCGCAGCAACGAAAACCCGGTGTACTACCTGCAGTACGCGCACGCGCGCGTCGCGAGCGTGCGCCGGCAGCTCCAGGCGCGGGCCTTAAGTTTCGACCAGG
>DASYNV010000418.1:0-3079 GCA_036008365.1 Steroidobacteraceae bacterium
CAGCTACGGTCTCAACCCCGAGTTCCGGCCGCTACTCGAGTCACACGGCCTCATCGTCAGCGGCGTGGATGCGGATGGCGAAGTGCGAATCGTCGAGTTGCCATCGCATCCATTCTTCTTCGGCACGCTGTTTGTACCGCAGGCGCGGCACGAGCATGGCAAGCCGCATCCGCTGGTGAGCGCATTCGTTGCCGCCGCGCGCCGCAGGCATGCCGAAGCAAGGACCGGCCGGGCCGCCTGACGACAATGCCGGGCTGCCAGTGCCCGGCTGACGCGATGCGGCCGATTCAGCTCGCCGGGCAGGTATCGCCGAATGAAACCGGCGGTGCGGCCGGAGCGGCATCGGGAGGTGGAAAGGCACGACGAAAATTGAATGCCTCCGCCGTCGGTCCTTTGGACCGCAGCAGCTCCAGCTTCGCGATTGCCTCGGGAATGCTCGGCCGATGGCCCCGGGCAAGCCACCAGAGCACGAGAAATGGCTTCTCCATGCGCTCGAACCATTCCCGCCGGCGCCGCATGATCTCGACATGCGCCGACCGATAGACATAGGCGTTGAGCGACTCGAGATCGCGCCAGACCGACATGTTCAGCAGCATGTTCTCGTCCTCGAACGGACGCAGCGCCGTGGCATCGCCCGCTTCCGTCTGCAGACGCCAGACGAAGCCCGGCGCCTGCTCGGCCAGCGCATTGATGCGCTGGAGATTCGCGGCGAACTCCGCCATCACGGGCGAATCCATTGGGCCCCTGATGATGCCGATGTTCAGCTGCGCAAGTTCATAGGCGGACATGTGGATCAAGTCGGAGCGCCTTACCAGGCCGGCATGCGACTGACGCCAGCGGCGCCATCGAGCAAATAGAGCGTCTCGACCACATGACGCCAGAGACGGAAGCAATCCGAATGCATTGACACCAAGGTGGTCGTGCCGCTCTCGCTGCGCTGCTCGACATCGTGCTGCGTTGCCAGACGCGGAATCGGGTTCGAGCAGCAGCCGCAGACGCCAAGCCCGTCGCCTGGGCCGGTGACGACCGGCGTGCGCAGGTCCCGCGGCAAGTCCGACGTCAGTACGCGAGTGCGGATGGACTCCACCAAGTCCGTTGCGTGCACTTCAAATGCCCTGCAGGATGGGGCCGTGGTTCTTCTCGATCTCCGCGCGGCACCCGGCGATCACGCCTTCAAGATCAGCGCCCCTGACTTGTCCTGAGGCCAGATCCTTCAGAGTTGCAGGCGCAGTCCCCGATTTTGCCTCGGCAATCAGCTCCGGGTTCTCCGCCTTGTATTCGGCGACGTATCTCTTGCCGTCACTGCTCTCATACAGGGTGATCAGAAACCGGGTGGTCGCCGTTTGGTAGGTCAGGCTTCGAATTTCTTTCTTCATGAAGCTTCCCATGCGAGGCCGCACTGATCGTTATGCCGCACTTGGGAATTGCGGGTCGTGACAGCAGGCGCGTGTTGCAGTCTACCAGCGTGCCGTCCGTGCAGTGGCAATATCGCCAGCTGATGTTCCTGGGCCCGGTAGGATTCGAACCTACGACCAAGGGATTATGAGTCCCCTGCACTAACCGCTGTGCTACAGGCCCGTCGGCGCGCGCAGGTCAGTTTAACTCATCGCACTGCAGCGGCGACCCTTTCGGCCTTGGTGTCGCCCGCCGGCACGCCGCCGAGCGCCTTGTATACCGCGACAGCGCCGGTATTGACGGCAGTTTCGGCCTGGGCAACCTGGTCCTCGGCCTCGAGTTCGGTGCGCTGCGCATCGAGCAGCACCAGGAAGTTGATCTGGCCCTCGCGGTATTGAATCTCGGCCATCTTGGCGGCACGGCGCGAGGCATCAGCCTGCTCGACCACGCTCGACAGGCGCGTGATCTGGCGGCTGTAGTTGACGCAAGCGTTCTCGAAATCCTCGAGCGCGCCGAGCACGGTCTTCTGATAGGCATCGAGCGCACCCGCCGATTGGGCACGGGCTGCGCGCAGCCGCGCACGCGCCGAAGCGAAGTCGAGCGCCGGCCAGCTCAGTACCGGGCTCACGGCCCAAGCACGGCTGGTGGCGGCACCGAGCTGTGCACTGTCGCCGGTCAGGAAACCGACGAAGCCCGTGACGGTCACACGCGGGAATAGATCGGCCGTGGCGACGCCCACCTCGGCGGTCGCGGTCGCGAGATTGCGCTCGGCTGCGCGCACGTCGGGGCGGCGGCGCAGCAAATCCGAAACGTCTCCGACCGGCAGCGGATCGGTCCAGGCCGGCACGGCCGCGGACGCCAGCTCATCGTCGAGCTCCCCGGGCTTTTGCGCCAGCAGGACGGCAAGACGATAGGCCGCGCGTTTCTCGGCCACCTCGAGCATCGGCACCGTGGCTTCGGTGGCCTTGAGCCGCGACAGCGCGCTATCGACATCGAGCTCGGTGACACGGCCAGCGTCGTAACGAATCTGTGTCAGCCGCAGGGCTTCGCGCTGATTGGCGATGTTGTCGCGCGCGACCGCGAGCTGGCGCTGCGAGCCTCGGAGCTCAAAGTAGTTGCGCGCGACTTCGGCCGCCACGCTCACCTGAGTGTCGGCCAAGGTCGCCTGCTGCATCCCGAGCTGCGCGCCGGCGGCCTGCGCACTGCGGCGTACGTGCCCGAACAGGTCCAGCTCCCAGCTGGCATCGAAGCCCGCGGAGTAGCTGGCGATGTCGATACGGTCGGTCGTGAATCCCGGCTGCTGTTCCCTGCTGCGCTGATATTCGAGCTCCAGCGGCACATGCGGCACAAACTCGAGGTTGGCCTGCGTGAATGCGGCGCGCGCGGCGCGCACGTGTTCGACTGCTATCGCCACATCGAGATTCGCGGCCGACGCGCGCTGCTCGAGGCGACCGAGCAGTGGATCGGGAAATGCCTGCCACCAGTCCTGGTCAGGCGCTTCCGGTATGAAATGCGCGCGGTCGAGATTACGCGCCGCAACGTCCGGCGTGGCGGGCGCACGGTAGTTGGGACCTGCGGCACAGGCGACCAACACCGTCGATAACAATGCCGTTAATGCCTTTACCATGGCAGCAGCTCGCCCAAATAGAGGAAACCGCCGCTCGGGCCATCGGCGCCGAGCGTC
>DASYNV010000419.1:0-7652 GCA_036008365.1 Steroidobacteraceae bacterium
CCGCCGCCGAGGCCACGGCCGCCAGTGCGGCGAACACGCGGATGTGCCCGATCTGGCGCAGCATGCGCGGCGCGGCGATGGTGCCTGCCAGATATCCCACGTAGTAGCAGGACATGATCGCCCCGGTAACCGGCGTGGGAAATCCTTCCAGTGTTGCACGCAGGCCAAGCACCGTGCTCTGCAGGCCGGCGCCCAGCATCAGCACGCCCATGCCCAGCAGCAGCGGCCACGTGGTGGAAATCGGATTGAGCGGCACGATGCCTAGGGACTGCGCCAGTGAGCCATGGCTATGCTGTCACATGATATACCCTTGCGATCCGTGCGCGGGTGCACGCTTTCTTCACATGACCGCCAAAACAAGAGTCGCGATCGCATTGCTGCCTGCAGCTCTGCTGTCGTGGTGAACTACGCGGATTAGCGATGCATCACGCCGGACGGCAATCTACCGTTCCGCAGCCCGCGGATGCCCTAGCTCTGCAGCAGGCACATGCGGCAATTGATCGGCCGCGCGATCACGGGACGGCAGCTGCCGGCGCCCTGCGCGAACTTGAGACCGACGCGCACCAGGTCCGACAGCGCATCGGGACCCGCAGCGCGCGCGCCCGTCAGGGGCCGAGTGCACAGACTGACATCGCCGCTGTGGGTATCGATACGCACGCGCGCACTGCCGGCGCCCTCGCGATACCACAGCCGTGAGCCTGGCCCATAGTGCTCATGCTCGGCCTTCTGCCCGAAGCAGGCCTTGAGATCGCCGCTGAAGGAATGCAGATCGAAGTCCGCCGGCGGCACGCCGTTGGTGAAGTCCACCACGACATCGCCGCTGACGGATTGCACCTCGAGCAGCCCGTCGGTGGCCAGTGCCATCGCGAGCTGATAGTCACCCGAGACGGCCTTGAGGCGCGCATGCGTCACGGTGCCGAGCGACAGCTTTCCCGTTCCGCTCACGGTCGAGATCGTGATATCGCCGTGGCCGCCCGTGACATCGAGATCGCCGCTGACCGTGCCAATCTCGAGCAGTCCCGAGTCCGGACCCGCGTTCACGTGCACATCGCCGCTGACCGTATGAACGCGCACCGCGCGCAGTGCCGCTGTCCTGACTTCGCCGCTGACGGTTTGCAATTCCTGCTCGCCCTGCAGGTCCCGAACGCTGATGTCCGAGCTCACGAGCGACGCGGTGAGGCTGCTGCCTCTCGGCGCATACACGGTCAGATCCGCATCGCCCGGATCGTGCAGACCGATACCCCAGTGTCGTCCGTGCGATTCATCGAGCACTACGCGGATGGTGGTACGAGTGCCGCTGGAGGCAATGTCCAGCTTGCCGATATCGGAGCCGAGTGTGCCGGTAACCTCGACCTCGGGCTTGTCCCAGCCCACCACCGCGACCCGACCGCTGACGTTGACGATCTCGATCTGGCCCTGCGGATCGGCGCTGGCGTGCTGATCGATGGCACGGCGCTCGGCCCACGCCGGCGTCGCGCCACAAGCGCAGGAGAGCGCCAATCCGACGCACGCGACGGTTGCAAAACGACTCTTGGACAATTTCATGTGCGATTCCCCTGGGTGGCCGGCTCACTGTTGCGGACTACCGTGGTATACAGATCGAACTCCTGCTGCCAGGTGCTCTCGAGCAGCCGATTGAGCACCGGGCTTTCCGGGTCGGCGGCCAGCGCCCGTCGAATATCGGCATTGGCGGCGCGTATGGTGGCGAGATCCTGCTCGATGCGCCTGCGAGTGGCCGGCGCCAGTAGCTCGAGACGTTCGCGATAGGTGTGTTCCAGCGCCGCCCGCATGCTCACGTACTGCGCGCTCGCCGGTACGGCAAAGCCCGCGGTTGCGAGTCCGCCAACGGGCGTCTCCGGCTGCATGCGCGCCAGCTGCCAGCCGATGAGACCGGCCGTGACCGCAATTCCGAGGCCCGCGGCCAACGCCAGCGGCACTCGCCAGCGGCGCATGCGCTGGGCACTCTCGCTCGCCGCAATCGATGCGTGAATGGCGGGCCACAGATCGTGCGCTGGAGAGACATCGCGGGGCAGTCCCGCCAGCCGCGCGTCAAGATCGCTCATATACCCTCCGGCGAGAGATCGAGGCGCTCGGCCAGCATCTGCCGGGCGCGGTGTAACTGTGCTTTGCTGGTGCCGACGGCGATGCCGAGCGCATCCGCGGCCTCCTCGTGGCTGTAGCCATAAAGACCGACGAGCACCAGCACATGCCGCGCACCGCCCGGCAACGCAGCGATCGCCGCCTCGAGGTCAAGCGGCGGCGAATCTTCGCCGGCACGGTGGTCCAACTCCTCCGCACTCGCGTCGGTGGTGGATTCGAGTGTTGCCATGCGCACCCGGTGGCGCGCCATGACCGTATTGACCGCGATGCGGTGCAACCAGGTCGCGAATGCGCTGCGGGCTTCGAAGCGCGCCAGTCCACGCCAGGCACTCACGAACGTCTCCTGCACGCAGTCCTCGGCGGTTTCCCGATGCCCCGTCAGGCGCAGACACAGTCCGTAAATCCGACCGGCATGACGGCGATACAGCTGCTCGAAGGCCGAGTGGCTGCCACCGGCCGCGGCGGCGATGGCCTTGCGCTCATCCGCGAGGACGCGCACCGCTGCCTCCGGGAATTCGATCATGGTCGCTGCCACCCTGACCCCGCCTGATCCGATCGTCACAGGATTGGAGGGATCCGCGGGGCGAAAGGTTTACATTCCCCGATCACATCTAATGTAATGCCGGTACCATGCCCATCGCATCCACTCTGACTATGTCCGTCGCCGACGAAGACCGCTCGCGCACGCGCTCCCTGGTGGCCTCCCAGGCGGGGGTCGTGGCGAGCGAAAGCGTGCTCGCATCGCAGGTCGGGGCCCGCATCCTCGAGAGCGGCGGCAACGCCGTCGACGCCGCGGTTGCCGCCAATGCCGTGCTCGGACTCGTGGCGCCCATGAATGACGGCATCGGCGGCGATCTGTTCGCGATCATTTACGAGGCCGCTAGCGGCCGGTTGCACGGCCTCAACGCCTCGGGCTGGGCGCCGGCGGCATTGAGTGCCGAGTATCTGCGCAGTCAGGGGATGGCGGAGATGCCGCAGCAAGGCATCCACTCCGTCACGGTCCCGGGTGTGGTTGCAGGTTGGAGCGCCCTGCTGGGTCGATGCGGCTCGCGCGACTTCGCGCAGCTGCTGGCCCCCGCCATCCGCTACGCCGAGGATGGCTTTCCCCTCGAGGAGGTCGTGCAAGGCTACTGGCACGCCAGCGAGCCGGTGCTGCGAGCCGACTCCGCGGCGGCCCGCACGTATCTGCCGGGCGGGCGCGTACCGTCTGTCGGCGAGCTGTTCCGCAATCCGGAACTGGCCTGGAGCTACCGGCAGATTGCCGCGGCCGGCAGGGATGCGTTCTATGAGGGCGAAGTGGCGCAAAGGATCCTGGCGACTTCGGCGGCCCACGCCGGGCGGCTTCGGCCCGACGATCTGGCTGACTATGAAGCCGAGTGGATCGAGCCGATTTCGACCGGTTATCGCGGCTGGACGATCTGCGAGCTGCCGCCCAATGGCCAG
The DNA here is from genome assembly GCA_036008365.1 of Steroidobacteraceae bacterium. Taxonomy (GTDB): domain Bacteria; phylum Pseudomonadota; class Gammaproteobacteria; order Steroidobacterales; family Steroidobacteraceae; genus FEN-1191. Next base: position 3,544 of record DASYNV010000419.1, read on the forward strand.
GGCATCGCGGCGCTCGAGATGCTCAATATCATGGAACAGTTCCCGCTCGCCGAGTGGGGGCACAATTCGGTGCGCGCGCTGCACACGATGATCGAGGCCAAGAAGCTCGCCTATGCCGACCTGATGCGCCACGTCGGCGACACGCGCTTTGCGAGCATCCCCGTCGCGACACTGGCCTCAAAGGCGTTCGCGGCCGAGCGTGCGCGATCGATCGATCCGGCGCGCGCCGCCGGCAGCGTCTCCTCGGGTGCAATTCCCGGCACCGATCACGGCACGACCTATCTGGCCGTGGCCGATCGCGCGGGCAACATGGTGTCGCTGATCCAGAGCAACTTCATGGCCGTGGGCTTCGGTTCGGGACTCGCGGTCGAGGGCGCCGGCTTCGTGCTGCAGAATCGCGGCGGGTTGTTCACGCTCGCGGCTGGACATCCGAATGTTCTGGCGGGGCGCAAGCGCTCGCTGCATACGATCATTCCGGGCTTCATGCACAAGGGCGATACGCGCATCGCCTTCGGCGTCATGGGCGGTTGGAATCAGGCGCAGGCACATGCGCAGTTCGTCTCCAACGTGGTCGATTTCGGTCTCAACATCCAGGCCGCACTCGATGCGCCGCGCTTTTCCAAGGACACCTTCGACGGCCGCGACGTCAATCTCGAAGCCCGAATTCCCGCGGGCATCCGGCGGCAACTCGGCGATATGGGGCATGACGTCCTGCGGCGCGGTGATTATTCCTCGGTCCGCATGGGCGCCGGTCAGGCCGTGGCATGGGATCCGGTGCGCAAGGTGATGTTCGGCGCATCGGACGCGCGCAAGGACGGCGCCGCGATCGCGGCACTGCTGCCCTGGGAGTAGTGGCGGGATGGGGGCGCTAGCGACCGCCTTTGATCCGTTGCGACTGCCATGTCACGAGCGCGATGCCACCGAGTACCAGCAGCGATGAGATCGCGAGCCGCAACGAGATCGCCTCGCCCGTGAACAGCACGCCGCCGAGCGCTGCGATCACGGGCACGCTGAGCTGCAGGTTCGCCGCGACGATGGCGCTCAGACGCGGCAGCACGGTATACCAGGCCGCATAGCCCAGCCCGGACGCGATCGATCCGGACAGCAACGCCAGCAGCGTGCCGTTGCGATCGATCGATGCGTGCGACCAGAGCAGCGCCACGATTAGCACACCAAGCGGTGCAGAGCGCACGAAATTGCCGGCGGTATCGCGCAGCGGATCATTCGAGCGCCGGCCGCGCAGTGAGTACACGCCCCAGGCGATGCCTGCGCACAGCATCATCGCGGCCTTGTCGATCGGGGGCGCGGACACCCCGGGCAGCAGCAACAACACCAGGCCGCTCACCGCCACCAGCCAGCCGCAACCGATCTTCCAGTCGATGCGCTCGCCCGCAACCAGCCCCATCGAGATCATGATGAGCTGCACGGCGCCGAACAGCAGCAGTGCACCGGTGCCGGTGGTGACGGCCACGTACGCAAACGAGAACGCTACCGCGTAGATCAGCAGCGCCGCGGCCGAGGCCCAGTCTCCGCCAAGCCGCTGGCCGCGCCGGCCGAATCGCACCAGCAGCCAGAGGGTGGCAGCACCCGACAGCAGGCGAATGCCGGTGAAGCTCGCGGGATCGATACGGGTGTCGTGCAGCGCCAGGCGGCACAGCACGGAATTCGCCGCGAACGCCAGCAGCACGAAAGCCGCAACCAGCGGCGTCGATCTCACGCCAGCGCCTGCGACAGATCATCGATCAGATCAGCACTGTCCTCGATGCCGATCGATGCGCGCAGCAGATTCTGCGGTGTGGTTGAAGCCGGTCCTTCGATGGACGCGCGATGTTCGATCAGGCTCTCGACGCCACCGAGGCTGGTCGCACGACGCAGCAGCCGGGTGCGCGCCGCCGTATCGAGGGCGATATCGCGTCCGCCCTCGACACAGAACGACAGCATGGCGCCGAATCCGCCCGGCATCTGCGCCGCGGCCACTGCATGCCCTGGGTGCTGCGGCAAACCGGGGTAGTAGACGCGTTCGATCGCCGCGTGCTCGGTCAGGAAACGTGCGATCGCAAGCGCGCTCGCGCACTGCGCGCGCACGCGCAGGGCCAGCGTCGCGAGACTGCGTCGCAGCAGCCAGCAGTCGAATGGCGCCAGCACCGCTCCGGCGAGCACCTGCCAGGCACGGATGCGCTCGAGCAGCGCTGCGTCCTCGCGCACCACCACCACGCCGCCCATGACGTCACTGTGACCACCGAAGTACTTGGTGGCACTGTGGATCACCAGATCGACGTCGAAGTCGAATGGGTGCTGGCAGACGGGCGTCGCGAAGGTGTTGTCGCAAACCACCCAGGCGCCAGCGCGGCGCCCGAGGGCGCTGACGGTTGCCAGATCAGTGATGCTGAGCAGCGGATTGGCCGGGGTTTCGATCCATAGCATGCGCGCACCTGGCCGCAGCGCGGCCTCGACCGCGGCGGGATCGCGGCAGTCGACGCATTGCACGTGGACGCCTCGCTCGCGTACATGCTCCCCGAGCTGCCGCAGCGTGCCATGGTAGCCCTCCAGTGGTGCCACGACCCGATCGCCGGCACGCAGCAGTTGCCATACCGCCATGTTGGCCGCGAGCCCGGAGGCAAACGCGACCGCCGCCGCGCCGCGCTCGAGCCTCGCGACACAGGACTCGAGCGCCTCGCGATTGGGCGTGCCCTCGCGGCTGTAGCGGTAGCCGCGCGGATAACTGCCGTCCGCATCCCGCTCGAATGTGGTGCTTAGATGGATCGGCTGCGCCAGCGCGCCGGTGGCGGCATCGGGCTCATGCGCCGCGTGCACGCACTCGGTGTTCAGACCCAATGATCCTGTCATGGTTGACTCGCCTGATCGGAGGTTTTCACGGGCACACCCTGATTCCTGGCCGATTGCAGCAGTGCTGCACAGTCAGCGTTCTTTGCCAGATCGGCGTCGACGAAACCGAGTATCTCGAGCGGCGCGCGCGCAACGCCGACGGCGATCGCCTTGGTGGTTTGCGCGGCTGCGCTGCCGCCCTGTATGCCGAGCGACGGATGCGAGAGCGTCCCGCGTACCAGCACCGGCGCGTGCAGCCGCATCAGGTGGCGGCTCTTGGGTTGACCGTGCAGGGCGAGTTCGATGCCTTCGGTGTCGAGGCGAATGTCGCCATCGCCGCTGATCAGCACCGGATCAGTGTCGAGCAGCAGCGTCTGCGCATGCATAACGCCCTGCTGAGCCTCGAAGCTCGCGACACCGCAGCGCACCGCCGTCTCCTTCTGATCCCGGGACAGCAGCAACCCGAGACCACGGGCGAAATCGGCGCCGATGAGTTCGACAAAGGCTGCACGCAGCGTGCCGTGCGGCACCACCACGGACAACGTGCCGTTGGCATCGGCGGCAAACTGGTGGATTGAACGGCCCTGACCGGTCAGATCCAGTCGCGCCTGGATCAACCCATCGAACGGTGCCGGGGCACCGGAGGTGTGCTCGAGCAGCGTCGGATTCATGTCCGCCAGTTTCAGCTCGAGCCGGGCCGCCGCAGGCTCGCGGGTGGCGTCGAGCCGCGCGCGACCGGTAAGTTTCCCCTCGTATAGGCTCGCCGAAAACGGCGACAGGGACAGGATCCCATGATCGATCGCGACGTGGACGGCGGCTGAGTGCAGCGGTACGCGTCCTATCTGCACGGTGCGTGCGCGATATTCGACCTGCGCGTCGCCCGCGCGCAGGCCGTCAAGCGGCAACGTCGCCTCGGGCAGCAGCAGGGGCGGCTCGCGCGCGGACTTGGGCGCACGGCCGGCCGCCGCGGCGCCGATGTCGGCCGAGCGCAGCAGTTGCGAGCTCAGCTCGCCCTCGATGCGTGGGCGGCCGCCTGCGGTCTCGATTGCAATCGTCCCATGCAGGTCGCTGTCACCCGCGCTAAGCGCCAGATCGCTGTAGCGGAAATGCGAGTGCTGGCGCTCGAGCTTGACCAACAGTCGATAGCGTGCGGTGTCCGGCAGCGACACTCCGATCAGAAAGAACAGATCCTTGAGATCCTCGCCGCCTGCCTCGGCGGTCGCTTCGAGCACACGAAAATCGAACGGCTGCGGTATCTGACCCCGACCCTCCAGGCGCGAACC
>DASYNV010000420.1:0-3299 GCA_036008365.1 Steroidobacteraceae bacterium
CTGCCGTGTCTGCCGCTGCGTGCGGCTGAGCTCTATCGGCTCGATTCGGGCAACACGCACGTCTCCCTGGACGTACGCGTCTTTGGTCTACCTTGGATCAGCGCGCGTTTCGAGGAGCTCTCGGGTGAACTGGTGCCGGGCCGGCGCGCGCCGCCGGGGAACACGTTAGATGCGCCTGGCCGCATCGATGTCACCATTCGAACCGCCTCGCTCAAGTGCGACAGTTCGCGCTGGAATGCCCGGCTGCTGTCGCCGGCGTGGTTCGATGCGGATCGTTATCCGCAGATCGTTTATCGTTCGGACCGCATCGATCTGGACGCCGACGGCCGCGCCGTCATCAACGGTCGGCTCACGTTGCACGGGCAGACGCGCAATCTCGTGCTTCTGGTCAATCGGTGGATCTGCAGCAGCCGACCGGATGCGGCGGACACCTGCAGTTTCGACGCCCACGGGCGCCTGCGCCGGTCCGAGTACGGTTTGCCACATGGATTGTTCGAAGGTGGCGATGAGGTCGAGATCTCGATCGAGGGCAATTCGACTCGCGCCCTGCGATAAGTAAAATTGCACGGGTACGAAGCGCGCACAACCCCGATGGGGCCAGACGAGCACTTACGCAGTGTGTCTAATTGTGCCCGAGGAGGGCGGTAATGTTCAGGCCTGAGGGCGAGCGTGAGCCGGAAGCGATGCGGGATGACTCCCGTGATCGTGAGCTGCTGCAGCAGATAGCAGCCGGCGAGCGCCGTGCACTCGAGCGTCTGTACTTCAATTACCGCGGCCGGCTCGCGCAGTTCCTGTCCCGCCTGACCGGCCGCCGGGAGGCGATCGATGAGGCTATCAACGATACCTTCTGGATCGTCTGGCAGAAGGCCGCGCAGTTCCGCGGCGACTCGCGGGCCTCGACCTGGATCATGGGTATCGCCTGGCGTTGCGGTCTGAAGGCGCTGCGGCGCTCGGGACCGCTGCCGCCGGAGCACGGTGACTCGATGCTCGATGCGCTGCCGACGGTCGATACCACGCTGGTCGCCGAAGAGTTACGCGAATGGCTCGATAGCGGCCTGCGTACGCTGCCGTTTGAGCAGCGTGCGACCATGGAGATGGCGTACTTCCTGGGTCATTCCTGCGAGGAGATCGCCACCATCATGAGTTGCCCCGTCAACACGGTCAAAGCGCGCATGTTTCAGGCACGCATCAAGCTGCGCAACCTGCTGCCGACACTCGGAGGAGCGCCGGCGAAGGAGAAGGTTCAACATGACTAGCCTCCAGTCCCATCGGCAGGTATGGGAGCAGATCCCGTGGATTCTCAATGGCAGCGCCTCGGAAGCGGAACTGCGCGCGGCGCAGGAGCATCTGCGGCAATGTGCTGATTGCCGCGAGGCGTTCGCATTTGAGCAGCGTCTGCGTGATGCGCTGCTGCGAGCGCAGCCCAATGTTGGTGATGCCGAGGATGGCTGGCAGCGCCTGTCGGCCCGGATCGTTAGCAGCGAAGCCCGCCCCCCGCTGTCGGCGCGGCTGCGGCCCTCGGCCACACAGACGCGCTGGCTTGCCGCCGCGGTGATCGTCGAGGCGCTTGCGCTGGGCGCGATGGTGACCACCTCGTGGTTCACTCACGCAGGGCGCGTGCCGGCCGGTGTCTACCAGACGCTGGCGCAGCCCGAGGTGGGTCGTCCAGCGGCGACCATACGAGTGGTCCTGGCGCCGGACATGACGCTGGACCAGTTGCGGACTTTGCTCAACGAGGCGCATCTGCAAGTGGTTGCCGGTCCGGGCGAGTCGGGCGTCTGGTCGCTGGCGCCGGCAGAAGACGTCAATACGGTCGCGACCGACGCCGCCCTGCATGAGTTACGCCAGAGCCCGCAGGTGCGCTTCGTCGAGCCGATCAACGGCGCGACGCGCGCCCACTCACCTTAGGCGGCGCCTCGACGCCCGGGCTGCTCGAGTATGTGGTTCAGTGCCACGACCGATTCGCTCGGGTGACGCCCGCGGCGTAGCTCGAATCCCTGCACGGAGCCGATGCGCTGTCGGAACGCACGCCAGCCCGGAAGTCGTGTGGCGTAAGGCTGGGCCGCCATGAATCGTCGCCACAGCTCCCGCGGTGGCAGCAGCACCAGCCGCGCCGCGGTTCCGGCGCGCCCGCTCGAAAGAAACACCACCGCTGCGAGATCGAGCGGCGCGCGTGCCAGAGGGCAGCCCAGCCGGCGCACATCCACTTCGAGCTTTGCAACGCCGCTGCGGCGTCGAATCATGGGCGATCGGCGGATGCGCGCTGCGCTCGCCGGATTCTCGATCAGGGACACGGATTCCGGCCGCACATGCACGAAATTCGGCACGCCGGTCGCGAGCAGTCGGTCGGCGTCTAGGAATGCCGCGTCTTCCGACAGAAACTCCAGCCCCTGCAGCGCGCAGTGAAGTGCCAGGGTCGATTTGCCCGCGCCGCTCGAGCCCATCAGCAGCAGCCCGCGACCGGCGCGGCCGACGCAGGCGGCATGCAGTGACAATAGCCGTTGCGCGCGCGAGGCCAGCGTGAACGCGGCAAATTCGATCAGCTCGTAGCGCACGTGATAATCCAGGGCAAGCATGTCGCGCGATACGGCCACGAGGCCGGCGCGCGCAGCCGGCGACAGCAGTACGAAGTTGCCGGCATTCATGATGCCGCCCAGCAGCTGTCCGGGGCCGGCAAAAGTTCTGAGCGCCGGCGGGGTGCCGGCCCCCCGCAGGGTGGGCGCTGCCGTCAGGCGCAGCTCGATTTCGAAGGCGGGCACCGGTCCCGTCGGACGCCCGGCTGGCAGGTCCCGATAGGCCGAGTCGACCAGGCGCAGCAGACGCCGGCTATTGCTCGTAAACAGGAAGCGGCCACCGAGCAACTGCCGTCGCAGGCGCCATTTCCCAGACGATTGCTCTCCAAACGGGTCCCGGTCCGGATCGTTTGCCGCCACGCGTGTGTCCTCCGAGCTCAAGTCTACCGCGTGCGAAAAGCCCCTGGTCCGTAAAACCGTGTCCCACGTCGCACTGCACTCATAACCTGGGATCGGAGAAATCCACAGCATGCTGTCCGTCCTCGTCGCGCACTCGTACTTTCAACGCTTCGACCAAAAACAGTTCGATCGCGCCAAGCCCTATCCGCCGCTGGCGACGTTGCAGGTCGCCTCGACGCTGCGTCGCAGCGGTCACCGTGTCGCGGTATTCGACGCCATGCTGGCCGAGGGCGTCGAGAGCTTCGAAGTGCAGCTGCGGGGCCTGCAGCCGCAGCTGATGCTGCTGTATGAGGATACGTTCAATTTCCTGAGCAAGATGTGCCTCGG
>DASYNV010000421.1:0-9489 GCA_036008365.1 Steroidobacteraceae bacterium
GGACGAGGATCTGAGCCGCTACATTCTGTAGCGGCCCGCGCCATCGCGGCGCGCGGATCTCACTTGCGTGTCGGGCTGGTGCTGGTCTTGGCGGCGGCGCGCTTCTTGGCGGACGGATCCTTCGGTCGGCTCTTGCCGAACGAGCCGCGGTAGATCTTGCCGCGACGCGTCTTTCGATCACCCTTGCCCACTATCCGACTCCTTGGCTTACGCGCCGCCTGCGGCGCGCGCGCAGTCTATTCTGGCGCGGCGACCCGGCGCAACGGCTCAAGACCGGCAGAGCGGCGCCGTTCAGCTCTTGCCGCGACCGCCGGCCACCAGCAGCGCCGCGCCCGCGACGATCGCGGCGATGGCCGCCCATTCCGGCACGTCCACGGTTTGCTTCTTGGCCACCGACAATTCGACCGAGCCGATCTTGGCCTCGTGCGTGTCTTTGGTGTAGCTGAAATGGTGATAGACCAGGCCCAGCACTCCACCGGCGATCAACAGCAGCGCCAGCACTTTCAGTCCGCCCATTGCATTGTCCCCCTCGAGCTGTGACGGGTGCAGTGTAGCAGCCGTCCGTCAGCCCCGCCGGCACTCAGGGGTCGAGCTCGTCGACATTGCGTGGCCAATCGTCCTTGAGCAACCGCGACAGCGACCGATCGGCCAATATCCGATCTTCGGTCTGGCAGCGCGGGCAGTAGTTGGTCTCGTTTTCGGCGTAGCGGATTCGCTGTACCGGCACGCTGCACACGGGGCACGGCTGGTTGAAACGGCCGTGCACGGCCATGTCCGGCCGAAAGGCCGTGACAGCCTCCGGGAAGTTGCCACGCGCTTGGGTGCGCAGGCGCGCAGTCCAGTCGCTGAGCGTCACGCGAGTGGCTTCGAACAACTGATCGATCTGCGCAATACTGAGCCTGCGCGTCATCGCCAGTGGCGACAGCTTCGCGCGGTGCAGGATCTCATCCGAATAAGCGTTGCCGATACCGCTGAAGAGTCGCGGATCGGTCAGCGCGCGCTTGAGCGTGTGATTCTCAGCCTGCAGCCGGTGTGCAAACTGCTCGTGCGTGGCGCTCAGCACCTCGAGTCCACCCCGATCGACCTGTTTCAGCGCCGCTTCGCCGGCGAGCAGTTGCAGCGAAGCGCGCCGCTTGGTCCCGGCTTCGGTCAGGGTCAGGGTGCCACTGTCGAATTCGAAGCGCGCCAGCGGTGTGCGGCCGCGCACTTTGCTGCCGTGCGCATACCAGTGCAGGCGTCCTGCAATCATCAGGTGCAGCACCAGGAACAAACCGCCTTCAAGCCCGATCACGATCCGCTTGCCGATGCGGCGCAGTTCGATGATCCGCCGTCCATGGGCAGTCGTGAGTGGCGGCACCGCGGTCCGCAGCAGGAACGGACTCAGCAGCTGGATGGACTGCAGCCGTGCGCCCACGATGCGCTGCTGCAACGCCTCGAGATAGACCGTGATGTCGGGTAGCTCCGGCACCCCGCCAAGTCTAGATGATGTCTAGAGCGGCGCGTCTCCGAGCTGCAGCCGCCGCTCGACGCGACTGCGGTGCACCAGTCCGCGCACCGTCAGGCACTGCGTGCTCTCGGTCTCGAGCACCACCAGGTGATGCACGTTCGCACCCTCGAAGATCTCCACCAGGTCCCGGACCGTGGCCTCGCGCAGCGTCTGCCAGTCGATGGCGGGCATTTCGGACGCATCGATCATCGCTTCGAGCACGCGCGTCGCGCTGGTGCGGCGCGACTGCCGGATGTCCTCGGCCGTGATCAATCCGATCACCGTCAGATCCCGCACCACTAGAAATGCGCGCACACCGAGCCGGAACATGTCGTCCATCGCCTTGTCGAGATCGCAATCCTCGGCGATCGTCAGCGGCGGATCGCGAAAAAAATCCGTCATCGCCCGCACTGCAGGGTCACTGCCACGCAGGCGCCGTGACTTGGTGCGATGGCGCGCCGCCGGGGCGCCCTGAAGATCGCTGCTGGGTACGAGCAGAGTGGACACGTGGGACCTCCTTTGTTCGCGCTGCCTACAAACTGACGATACGCGCAAAGCTTAGTTCCGCGCTGTCATCGTTTATTCATAATTGTTAATAACAGCCCGCGAGTGATTCAGTCTACGAATTGCGACAACAGCTCAACGGCCATCGGGGCGATCGAGAAACTCGGCGAGGATCGGATTGAGCCACTCCGGCCGGCCGGAGAATGTGCCGTGATCCGTGCCGGGCAGAACGCACAACTCGGCCTCTGGAAGCGCATGATAGATCTCCAATGTGTGTTCGAGCCGGATGGCATCACGATCGCCCGAGATCACGAGCACCGGCTTGTGGATCGTCGCCAGCAGATCGGGATTGAGCTCGTCCTTGGTCGGCGACGTGAGCCAGAGTTGCGCCAGCTTCTCGTCGATGCTCTTCGGCTGCGGGGCCTGCGATGCGCGCAGCTCGTCGCGCTGCTCATCGGTCAGTCCCTCGGGCGCGATATTGACGCCGCTGATCACCAGGCGCCGTACCAGTTGCGGATAGCGCGCCGCGAGCATGAGGCCGATGATGCCGCCATCGCTGAATCCCATGACATCGACGTTGCGGAGCCGCAGCAGCTCAATGACCGCCACGGTGTCCTGCATCATGTGGGTATAACTCAAGGGCCCCGGAACGTCGGGCGTGTGGCCTTGACCCACCTGGTCGGGCGCGATGATGCGATGGCGCAGCGACAGCATCTCGATCTGCTGCTCGAACGAGTGCTGGCCCGAATCCCCGCCGCCATGCAGCAGCACCAGCGTGCGGCCGCTGCCTACCGCGGCGTAGTACATTCGGTGACCGTGAATCCGGATCCAATGCCAGTGATCCGGTGGCCCGGCCGCGCGCGAGTTCGCGGGCAGCGTGGTCAGCAGCGCCCAGACCGCCAGCGTCAGCAGCGCCCGCGGCGTCCACGCACCGCGGCTACGACCCAATGGCCGCAATGATGGCATCCGCCAGCTGATCGTACCGGTTGTCGAAGTGATGGCCGCCCGGCTTGCGAATGAGGTCGAACCGGGCCGCGGCATCGGTGGTGCAGAGACTGTCTTTCCCTTCATCCTCTCCATAAACGCATTGCAGCCGAATGGTTGACAGCGGCTTGAGCTCGGGCTCGATCGGAATGGTCGCGTCGGCCGCCTTGCCCATCCAGCCGGCCGGCGAGACCTCGAATGCGGTCGTGCGCTCGGGCGAGAGCAGCGTGATCAACTTGATCTTCGAGCGCTGATCGGGCGGCAGGCGATTGACGATGAACGGTATCACGTTGGCGCCGAACGAGAAGCCGATCAATATGACCTGATCGTCGCCCCAGTGCTGTTCGTAGCGCTGCATGATGCGCGCCAGGTCGTGCGCCGCCACGTCCGGCTGCCTGGCTCGCCAGTAGTATCGCAGCACATCGACGCCGACCACGCTGATGCCGCGCGCCGCCAGCAGGCCGGCCAGGCTTCGATCCAGATCGCGCCACCCGCCATCGCCCGAGTAAAGAATGGCGAACACCCGGGCGCGCGGCGTCGGCGCGACCGCTTCGACCAGCGGCAGATCGGCCACTCCGCTGCGCTGCTGCTCGGCCTCGATATCGCTCAAGGCCGCGGCGTACACGCGGCGCAGTGTCCCGGACTTCGGCGCCGCTACGGCTGGAGACTTAGGGATCTGCGCCGCGAACCGGCGCGAGGCGTCGCTCGCGCGCGCATCGAGCCAGAGCCGCCCAGGCACATTGGTGCCGAAGGCATCGGGCTGCAATTGCTGCACGCCGTCCGGAAGCTGCATCGCCGGATGCTCGCAGACTGGCGGTGAGAGCGTCAGCCGCGGCTCCGGATCGAGCATCACGGTGGCCCCGAGGGCCAGCGCCGGTGCGCCGATCTGCGCGAGATACACCAACGAAGCTCCGCTGCCACGCCCAAGCACGATCGGCGGATAGAAACGCGGTGTTTCGACGTTACGCTGCTGCACGCGGCTGTAGTCCTCGAACAGGCCGTTCATGAACAGGCAGCCCTTGACCGTACGGTTGATGAATGCCAGCAGCTTCGGTGTATCGATGCCGATGACGTAGTTGTCGCGCGCCGCATAACTGAGCGCGGTCCATTCATCGGCCGTGCTCCAGCCGTCGGCACCGGACAGCAGGTAGACGAAGCCGCGTTCATGCAGCCACGGCGGAAACTCGCGCACGCGGTCGAACTGCCGCGTGGCGATGAAGTGCGGCCAGCGCTCCTTGATCTTGGGCGACAGCGCGGCGATCAGCACCACGATCAGCGCCAGCAGCAGGATTCGAGTTATTCGACGCACGCGCGCAGTGTTGCATTGCGCCCGCTGCTTGTCAGCGTCGTGGCTCTCAACGTTGAACGGTCTTCGCGCGCAGTGCCTCGCGGCGCTCGAGGCTTGCGGTCGGCCAATACTGACGCCGATCGTAATACTCGGGCACCGCCGGTACGCTCGAACGCAGGATCACCCACGGCTGCTTCGAGGCGGTGAAGATGTGGATATCGGGTGGAAACCGATCCGGCTGGTCGAGTGTACCGACGCGCACGAAGTGCAGCGTGTTGCCGGCGCCGGCGTAATTGCTCCAGAGGGCGATCCGGCACACGGGACAGCGCGCAATCGATTGTCCCTTGCCGCTGTTCGAAGGCGTCGCCACGATCTGCGGCTCACCCGCGATCAGGCTGACGCGGTCGGCCTCGATCATCGCATTGAGCGCGAATGCGCTGCCGGTTTCCCGCTGGCACCAGCGGCAATGACAGCAGTGCACGAACAGCGGCGCGCTGTGCAGTCGATAGCGTACCGCGCGGCAGTCGCAGCCGCCCTCTACCGGGTACATTCCCGAATCCTGCACCACGACCCGTGAGCGAGCGGCATCAGCGATAACGCGCCAGGATCTTTTCCATCGCACCGGCGCCGGGCCGCAGCCGCTCGTAGGACAGTGAATTCAGCGGCACTTCCGGGGTTGCGTTCTGCGCGTGAAACTCGGCCTGGCCGCTCGCGATGTAGAGCAGCCCGGTCAGGTATTCGTTGTGCCGCATGCGCTGCTGTATGGTCTCGAGCGCCACGCCGCGATCGGTGGGATCGTAAGCGGCATCGAGCTTGCGTAACAGGATCTGGCTGCCATCGTGCATGGTCACGTGCTGCGCCTCGCCCTCGCCGTAGCTGACCGCGATCTCGCCGGCCGGCGGGACGAAGTCGGCATGCACGACTTCCTCGTAGTGCTCGCGCGTGTAGGCGTAGCTGCGGGTCGAGCCCTCATGATCGTTGAAGGTCACGCACGGCGACAACACGTCGATGAGCGCGAAACCGTCGTGATGCATGGCCGCCTGGATCAGCGGCACGAGCTGCCCCTTGTCGCCCGAGAAACTGCGCGCCACGAAGGTGGCGCCGAGCGTGATTGCGAGCTGCACCGGATCGATCGGCGGCTGCGTGTTCGGCTCGCCCTTCTTGGCCGTGCTGCCGAGGTCGGCCGACGCCGAGAACTGCCCCTTGGTGAGCCCATAGACGCCGTTGTTCTCGATGATATAGACCATGCGCAAATTGCGGCGGATCACGTGGCAGAACTGGCCGAGCCCGATCGAGAGCGTATCGCCGTCGCCCGAGACGCCGATGTAGTAGAGCTTGCGGTTGGCTGCGTTGGCGCCGGTCGCGATCGATGGCATGCGGCCATGCACCGAATTGAACCCATGCGAGCCGCTGACGAAGTAGGCCGTGGTCTTGGATGAGCAGCCGATGCCCGAGAGCTTCACCAGGTTCTGCGGCTCGATCGCGTTGGCCCAGCAGGCCTCCACCAGCGCCGCCGTGACCGAGTCATGGCCGCAGCCGGCGCACAGCGTCGAGCTGGCGCCTTCGTAGTCGCGTCGCGTGAGGCCGAGCACGTTGCGCGGCAGCTCGGGGTGCGCGACCTTGGGTTTCAACATGAAAGTCATCGATTATCTCCTGGCCGGCGAGCGAGCGCGTCAGACCACGCGCTGCGCGATCGGCCGCTGCGGCACCACCACCGACATGACGCCGTCGAACACGTAGCTCGCCGGGATCGGCATGCCGTTGTAGTGCAGGATGGAGCGCAGCCGCGTCTTCTCGACACCGGTCTCCATGATGAGCATCGAGCGCAGCTGCGCATCGCGATTCTGCTCGACCACGAAGTTGATCTTGTGCGATTGCAGGAACTGTTCGACCTCGTCGTTGAATGGAAATGCGCGGATGCGCATGTAATCGGCATGAATGCCATTGGCGCGCAGCCGCTGTTGCGCTTCGAGCACGGCGCCGTCGCCGCTGCCGAGGGAGACGATCGCGATGTCGGTCGGCTGCTGTGCGCGCTGGATGGTCGGCTTCGGCATCAGCCGCGCGGCCGTCATCCATTTCTTGCGCAGCCGATCGACCACGATCTGGTATTCCTTCGAATCCTCGGTGTAGGCGCCGTACTGGTTGTGGCCCGAGCCGCGCGTGAAATAGGCGGCCTTGCGGTCGATGCCGGGCAGCGTGCGCTGCGGGATGCCATCCTGGTCGAAATCGTAGTAGCGCCAGAAGCGGTCGAGTTTCGCGATCTGCTCGGCATCGAGCAGCTTGCCGCGATCGGGCCGGTACTCCGGGTCCCATTTGAGGTCCGGACACATCCAGTCGTTCATGCCGATGTCGAGATCCGACAGTACCAGCACCGGCGTCTGCAGCCGGTCGGCCAGATCGAACGCCTTGGCGGCGAACTCGAAGCACTCGCTGGGATCGGCCGGATACAGGCACACCTGGCGGGTATCGCCGTGCGAGGCATAGGCGGCCGACTTGAGATCGGCCTGCTGCGTGCGCGTCGGCATGCCGGTCGAGGGACCGACGCGCTGGATGTCGAACACCACCGCCGGCACTTCGGCGTAATAGGCGAGCCCCAGGAATTCCTGCATCAGCGAGATACCGGGACCCGAAGTCGCCGTGAACGCGCGCGCGCCGTTCCAGTTGGCACCGATCACCATGCCGATGGAGGCGAGCTCGTCCTCGGCCTGGATCATGATGTAGTTCTTGCGGCCCGTGGCCTCATCGATGCGCAGGCGGTCGCAGAACGCCTTGAATGCATCCATGAGCGAGGTGGAAGGGGTGATCGGATACCAGGCGCCGACCGTCGCGCCCGCATACACGCAACCGAGCGCCGCCGCAGTATTGCCGTCGATGACGATGTGCCCCTTGGTGGCATCCATCTTCTCGACCCGCATCGGCAGCGGACAGGAGAAGTTCGCGCGCGCGCAATCGTAGCCGAGCTGGATGGCCTTCATGTTGGCCTCGACCAGTTGCGGCTTCTTGGCGTAGGTCTGCTGCAACAGGCCGCGGATGAGATCGAGATCGAGCTCGCACAGGGCCGCGAGTACCCCGACGTAGCAGATGTTCTTCATCAGGATGCGGGTGCGCACGCCCTGGAAATTCTCGTTGCACAGCCGTGCCAGCGGCACGCCGATCACCGTGACGTCGTCGCGCTTGAGCAGCGCCGGGCGCGGCCAGGTCGAGTCGAACAGCAGATAGCCGCCGGAGGCCACTTCCTGCAGGTCGCGCACGTAGGTCTCGACGTTGAACGCCAGCATCAGGTCGATGCGGCCTTCGCGCGCGCTATGACCGTCGCGCGTCACGCGGATCTCGTACCAGGTGGGCAGCCCCTGGATGTTGGATGGAAAGTAATTCTTGCCGACCACGGGCACGCCGCTTCTGAAGATGGCCTTCATGAGCAGGCCGTTGGCGCTGGCGGAGCCCGTGCCGTTGACGGTCGCGATCTTGACGACGAAATCGTTTACGCGGTCTTGAGCTTTGCGTTCGGCCATACCGGGCTCCCGTCAGCGGCCTGCGGCCAATGAATCGTCGACTTCTGCATGTCCCAGGCGGCGGTGGGACAGCGTTCGGCGCACAGACCGCAGTGCACGCATAGATTCTCGTCCTTGACCATGACGCGGCCGGTCTGCTTGAGCCGCGCGGAATGGAACAGCGGCTGCGTCGGCTCGAGCGCCGGCGCGCGCAGCCGCGTGCGCAGCTCGGCCTCGGTGCCGAGCTCGGTGATGGTCAGGCAATCGACCGGGCAGATGTCGATGCAGGCGTCGCATTCGATGCAGAGCTTGGCCTCGAATACGGTCTGCACGTCGCAGTTGAGGCAACGCGCGACCTCCTGCGCGGTCTGTTCGGCCGTGAAGCCGAGCTCGACCTCGATGTTGAGCTTCTTGAAGCGTTCCTTGAGCGAGACATGCGGCATCAGGCGGCGCTCGAGCGGCGCGTAATCGTTCTTGTAGGCCCACTCGTGCATGCCCATCTTGCGGCTCGAGAGCTTGACACTGGACGCCGGGCGCTGATCGAGCGCGTCGCCGTGACAGTACAGGTGCATCGACAGGGCGGCCTGGTGCGCCTGCTCGACCGCCCAGATGATGTTCTTGGGTCCCTGCGCGGCATCGCCGGCAAAAAACACTTTCGGCAACGTCGACTGAAAGGTCTTCGGATCGACCTGCGGCCGATCGCCGCGAATGAACTTCAGCCCGAGGTCGCGCTCGACCCAGGGAAACGCGTTTTCCTGGCCGATCGCGAGGATCACGTCATCGCAGGGAATCACGCGCTCGCCAACCACACGCTCGCTCATGATCTCGCCGTCGACCATCTCGTATTCCATCCGGTCGAAGCGCATGCCGACCAGCCGCCCGTGCTCGATCACGAATTCCTTCGGTGAGTGATTGATCACGATCTCGACGTTCTCTTCCTCGGCATCCTCCAGTTCCCAGTCCGAGGCCTTGAAGAATTCGCGCGGCTTGCGCGCCATGACCTTGACGCTCTTGGCACCGAGGCGCAGCGACGTGCGACAGCAGTCCATGGCGGTGTTGCCGACGCCGATGATCAACACCTGCTCGCCGATCGAGCCGATGTGCGCAAACGCCACCGACTCGAGCCAGGCGATGCCGATGTGGATGCGATCGGTGTCGTGCCGCCCGGGCAGCTCGAGCTCCTTGCCCTTCGGCGCGCCGGAGCCGATGAACACCGCGTCATAGCCGCCGGTCTCGAGCAGGGTGCGCAGGCTCGTGACCGGCGAGTTCAGCTGCAGCGCGACCCCCATGTCGAGAATCATGCCGATCTCTTCATCGAGTACGGTCTGCGGCAGCCGGAACGAGGGGATATTGCTGCGCATGAGACCGCCGGGCTCGCTGTTCTGCTCGAAGATCGTGACCTGGTAGCCGAGCGGCGCGAGGTCGTTGGCAACGGTCAGTGATGCCGGACCCGCGCCGATGCACGCAATGCGCTTGCCATTCGATTGCTCGGGTGCCCGCGGCAGACGTCCCGTGAGCTCGCCCTTGAGGTCCGCGGCGACGCGCTTGAGGCGGCAGATCGCCACAGGTTTGTCCTCGACGCGGCTGCGGCGGCAGGCCGGCTCGCACGGACGGTCGCAGACCCGGCCGAGGATACCGGGAAACACGTTCGATTCGCGGTTGAGCAGGTAGGCGTCGCTGTAGCGTCCCTGCGCGATCAGTCGGATGTATTCTGGTACATCGGTGTGCGCGGGACA
>DASYNV010000422.1:0-3222 GCA_036008365.1 Steroidobacteraceae bacterium
CCCCGGCGATCGCCGCGGTGCCCTGTTCATCGCGCGCGCGGCGTGCGCCTTCTGCGTTGCTCGCCACCGGCACGCGCTCGACATCGGGCAGGTGCTCGTTGAGCCAGCCGCGACATTGTGCCAGCGCCTGGCTGTGCGAGCACACGCGCACCACCCGCTCGAGCGAATCCATCTTGCCCATCAGGCAGTGATGAATGCGCAATTCCACTTCGCCGCAGATGTGCAGCGCGCTCGCCAGGAAGCGGTCCAGCGTATTGGTGATGGTGCCCTCGCTCGAGTTCTCGATGGCGACCACGCCGAAATCGGCCGTACCGGACTCGACTTCCTGGAACACCTCGTCCACGGTCGATAGCGCCAGCGCCCGCACCGAGTGGCCGAAATGCTTGAGCACGGCCGCCTGGGTGAAAGTGCCCTCGGGGCCCAGGAACGCCACTTTGAGCGGCTCCTCCTGCGCCAGGCAGGCCGACATGATCTCGCGGAACAAGCGCACGATCTCCTCGTTGCGCAGCGGCCCGGCGTTGCGCTCGAGCGCGCGGCGCAAGACTTCAGCCTCGCGCTCCGGCCGATAGAAATCGACCGTGTGGCCATCGGCGTGCTTGGAAATGCCGGCCTGCTGCGCCAGCCGCGCGCGTTGATTGAGCAACGCATGCAGCTGTTCGTCGACCGCGTCGATCTGCGAGCGCAGATCCGTGAGCTTGGTAGGCGCGGTGCTCTTGCTGGGGCGGCGTGGCTTCATGCAGCGCTTCAATCCGTTGATTGCACGAGGCGCGCCGACAGCACGCCTTCGATGGCGCGCAGCCGCCCGATCAGCGCCTCATCGGGCGCGCCTTCGGCGTCGATCAGCGTAAAGGCGAACTCCCCCAGTGAACGGTTCAGCAGTTCCGCGATATTGAGTCCGGCGCTCGCGAGGCAGGTGGAGATCTGACCGACCATGTTCGGCACGTTGCTGTTGGCGATCGCGATGCGCTGCGAACCGGGCTGGCGCGGCAGCACCGCTTCGGGAAAGTTCACGCAGTTGCGGATATTGCCGTGTTCCAGAAACTCGCGCAGCGTGTCGGCGGCCATCATGGCGCAATTGTCCTCGGCTTCGAGCGTCGATGCCCCGAGGTGCGGCAGCGTGATCGCGCGGAGATGGTTCTTGAGCGCCTGGGTCGGAAAATCGCAGATATAGGCGCGCAGCTGGCCGCTGTCCAGCGCCGCCACCACGTCGGCCTCGATCACGATCGGCGCGCGCGCAAAATTCAGGATCACCGAGCCCGGCTTGAGCAGCCGCAGCCGCGCCGCGTTCACCAGTCCGCGCGTGGCCGGCAGCAGCGGTACGTGCACGCTGATCGCATCGGAACGCGCGAACAGATCATCGAGCGACAGGGCCTGCTGCACTGAGGAGGACAGCTGCCAGGCGCGCTGCACGGTGATCTGAGGATCGTAGCCGAGCACCCTCATGCCGAGTGCCTCGGCGCTGTTGGCGACCTGGACACCGACTGCGCCGAGCCCGATCACGCCGAGCGTGCGGCCCGGCAGCTCGAAACCCACGTAGCGGCTCTTGTCCTTCTCGACCGCCGCATCGATAGCCGCGTCTTCGCCGCTCAGATCGCGCGCGTACGCCCACGCCTGGCAGATGTTGCGGGCCGCCAGGAACAGTCCGGCCAGCACCAGCTCCTTGACCGCGTTCGCATTCGCGCCCGGGGCATTGAATACCGGCACGCCGCGCCTGGCCAATGCCGCCACCGGTATGTTGTTGGTGCCCGCGCCGGCGCGCGCGACCGCCAGCACCGAATCGGGAATCTGCATGTGGTGCATGTCGGCCGAGCGCAGTAGCACCGCATGCGGGTGCCCGATCTCCGAGGCGACTTCGTAGCGATCGCGCGGCAGACGCTCGAGTCCGCGCACGCTGATGTTGTTGAGTGTCAGGACGCGATAGCCCACGGCGTACCTAACCGTGCCGCCGCGCGAAGTCGCGCATGAAATCGGCCAGCGCGGCCACGCCTTCGAGCGTCATGGCGTTGTAGATGCTGGCGCGCATGCCGCCAACCGAACGATGGCCCTCGAGATTCATGAGCCCCGCGGCGCGCGCTTCGCTCAGAAAGGCGGCATCGAGCGGCGGCCTTGCGAGCGTAAAGGGTACGTTCATCCATGAGCGGCATGAGCGCTCGACCGGGTTGCGGTAGAAGTCGGACTCGTCGATGGTTCGATAGAGCAGCTCGGCCTTGGAGCGATTGCGCTCCGCCATTGCCGCGAGCCCGCCCTGGCGGCGCAGCCACTTGAATACCAGGCCGGCGCAGTACCAGGCGAAGGTCGGCGGCGTGTTGAGCATCGAGCCCTCGTCCGCCATCGACTTGAAGTCCCAGATCGACGGCGTTCCCGGGCGCGCTCGCCCGATCAGATCCGCATGCACGATCACCACGCACAGGCCCGACGGCCCGATGTTCTTTTGCGCGCCGGCGTAGATCAGTCCGAAGCGCTCGATCTCGATCGGCCGTGACAGCAGCGTCGAGGACATATCCGCGACCAGCGGTACATCGACCCGCGGCACGAACGGAAACTCGACCCCGCCGATGGTCTCGTTCGATGTGTAGTGCAGGTAGGCGGCGCCGTGCGTGAGTTTCCATGCGCTCTGCGGCGGCACCTCGTTATAGCCGCTGCCGGCAGCATCGGCCGCCACATTGACGCGGCAGTAGCGCCGCGCCGCGCCGATCGCCTTCTTTGACCAGGCACCGGTGTTGACGTAATCGACGCTGTTGTCGGCGGCAGCCAGATTCATCGGTATGGCATCGAACTGCCCCGTCGCCCCGCCCTGCAGGAACAGCACCCGGTAGTGATCGGGAACGCTCAGCAACGCGCGCAGATCCGCCTCGGCTTCGTGCGCGACGGCGACAAAAGCCTTGCTGCGATGGCTGACTTCCATGACCGACATGCCGAGGCCATGCCAGTCGAGCAGTTCATCGCGTACCTGTTCCAGTACTTCGAGCGGCAGGACTGCTGGGCCGGCCGCGAAATTAAATACCCGCACGCGATGATCCTGACTTGAGCCCGCAAGGAGATGGAAGCCCGCATACTAACAGATGGTGCCATCGAGCCCGGCACCTACGCCCGGATCTCGCAAGCTACGCCGCCGGCGATCTGCTGCCGAGCGAACCGCAGCTCATGCGGCAATTCCGTTGGTCACGCTCCACGGTACGGCGCGCGCGATCGACGTCGCGTTCTCGATCGCGCACCAGTCAG
>DASYNV010000423.1:0-3994 GCA_036008365.1 Steroidobacteraceae bacterium
CTCGAGGCGCTGCTCGTCACCCCGGTGCGGAGCGATGAAATTCTGCTCGGCAAAACCCTGCCCTACTTTCTGCTCGGCATGGTCGGGCTGGGTGTGTGTGTGTTTGCCGCCGAGGTGTTGTTCGAGGTGCCGTTGCGCGGCAGCTTGTGGGTGCTGCTCGGCGCCTCGATGCTGTATGTGCTGGTGGCGCTCGGCATCGGGCTCTTGATTTCCTCCTGGGTCAAGAATCAGCTCGTGGCCAGCCAGCTCACCATGCTCGTGACCTTCATGCCCGCATTCATGCTCTCGGGGTTCCTGTTCGACCTGCGCAGCGTGCCGCTGGCCGTGCAGCTGATCACCTACCTGCTGCCCGCCCGCTACTACGTCGCGCTGTTGCAATCGGTATTTCTGGCCGGCGATGTCTGGTCGGTCATCGTGCCGAACACGCTGGTACTGGCCGCCATGGCCGCCGCGTTGGGACTCTCCAGCCGCGCCGTCATGACCAAGCGCCTGATCTGATCGTCCCATGCTCGCCGCGCTGCTTCGAATTCTCGCACTCACCCGCAAGGAACTGCTTGCGGTGCTCAAGGATCGGCGCGCGCGCATGAGCCTGCTGATACCGCCGGTCGTGCAGGCGCTGATTTTCGGCTACGCCGCCACCTACGACCTGAACCACGTGCCCTACGCGGTGATCGACCAGGATCGCAGCGCGAGCTCGCGTCAGTTGCTGTCGGGGCTCGATGGGTCGGGCCTGTTCGAGCGCGTCGCTGATCTGCACCGCACCGCCGATCTCGCCCACTATATCGACGCGCGGCGAGCGCTGCTGGTGCTGCAGATCCCGTCAGACTTCGAGCGGCGGCTGCTCGATGGCTCCGGCGCCGAAGTGCAGGTGATCGCCGACGGCCGCAATTCCAATACCGCCGGCACGGCGCTCGGCTACCTGAGCAGCATCGTCGATGACTTCAACGGCGACTGGCGGCGCACGCATGCGCTCGCGCCGGCTGCCATCCAGGTGGTGAGCCGCGCCTGGTACAACCCCAATCTCGAGACCCGCTGGAACATGATCCCCGGCATGATCGGCACGCTGACGCTGATCCAGACCATGATGCTCACCGCCATGTCGGTGGCGCGCGAGCGCGAACAGGGCACGTTCGATCAGTTGCTGGTCACGCCCTTCCGGCCTTATGAAATCATGGCCGGCAAGGCACTGCCATCGATCTTCGTGGGAACCATTCAGGCCACCGGCGTGCTGCTGGTGGCGCAGCTCTGGTTTCACATTCCCTTCGCGGGCTCCTACGTGACGCTGTACTGCGGACTATTGCTATTCCTGCTGGCGGCGATCGGAATCGGCCTTCTGGTGTCGTCGGTAGCGGCCACCATGCAGCAGGCCATGCTTTACTCGATGCTGCTGATCATGCCGTTCTCGCTGCTCTCGGGTCTGACCACGCCGTTGACCAACATGCCGCGTGCGCTGCAGTACTTCACCGCGATCAACCCCTTGCGCTACGCCATCGACGTGGCGCGACGCGTGTACCTGGAAGGCGTCGGTCTGAGTCTGCTGTGGTCGGATCTGTGGCCGCTGGCGCTGCTGGCAGCGGCGACGCTCGCTGCCGCCTCGTGGATGTTCAGTCATCGGATGCAGTGAGGGACCGGACATGCGCTCAGCCATTATGATCGGATGCCTGCTGACGCTCGGCGGCTGCGTGGCAGGTCCCGATTTCAAGCGGCCATCGCCGCCGGTACCCGAACACTGGTCGAGCCTCGGGGCGGGAAGTCGCCCCGATGATCGCGCTCGCGACAGCGCCATCGAAGAGCGGGACGCGGACCTGCGGCGCTGGTGGAGCGATTTCAACGATCCGACCCTGGCCTCGCTGATCGAGCGCGCGCTCGCGGCAAACCTCGATCTGCGCGTGGCGGTGCTGCGGATCGAAGAGTCGCGCGCGCAGCGCGCAGTGACGGCCGCCTCCCTCTGGCCGAGTTTGTCGGCCAATGCTTCGTATACGCGCACCCGTCTCAGCGAAACCACCCCCACCGGGGTGGTGTTCACGAGCTTCGATCACGTCAGCATTCCCGGCGTTGCCGGCATCAGCATCCCCAATCCTTACAACCAATACCAGCTCGGCGCGCAGGCCTCGTGGGAGCTCGATCTGTTTGGCCGTGTGCGTCGCTCGGTCGAGGCCGCCGATGCCAACCTCGCCGCTGCAGTCGAGGAACAGCATGCCGCCACGGTGTCATTGCTCGGCGATGTCGCGCGCAGTTACCTGGATCTCCGCGGCGCGCAGCGCAGCGCAGCCACCGCCCGGGAGTCGATCGCCATCACCACCGAACTGCTGGAATTGAGCCGCCAGCGCCGCGCCGCGGGACTCGCGAGCGAAGTCGACGTGGTTGAGGCGGCTGCCGAGCTCAGCGCCACGCAGTCGCAGCTGCCGGCCTTCGATCTCGCAATGACACAGGACATCAACCAGCTGAGCCGTCTGCTCGGACGGGAGCCCGACGCGCTGCGCGCGGAGCTCGAAAGCGTCGCCCCGATTCCGGCCGTGCCCGCCAGCGTACCCATCGGACTTCCCGCATCGCTCGCGCGTCGCCGCCCAGATATCCTCAAGGCGGAGGCCGATCTGCACGCCGCCACGGCGCAGATCGGCGTCGCAGTCGCCGGACTGTACCCGCGCATCACGCTCACCGGTGCGGGCGGCGTACAATCGGAGACCACGGGCGAGCTCACTGAATGGGCCAGCCGCTTCTTCTCGCTCGGGCCCACGCTCGAGCTGCCTGTATTCGATCGCGGTCGCTGGCAGACCGTGTCGCTGCAGCGCGTTCGGGAAAAAGAAGCCGCGGTCTCCTATGCAAATACCGTCCTCAATGCGTTGCAGGAGGTCGGGAATGCGCGCGCCGCCTACGACGCCGATCAGGATCGGCACGCCTGGCTGCAGAACGCGGTCGCGCAGAATCGCGACGCGCTCGATCTGACCCGAGAGCGCTATCGCAGCGGAGTCGCCAGCTTCATCGAAGTGCTCGACGCCGAGCGCACGTTGCAACAGAACCAGTTGTCGCTGGCGCAGAGCGAAACCGCGGTCAGTGAGGATCTGGTGGCGCTCTATCGCGCATTGGGGGGCGGATGGGAAACTGGCTAGTGCGTTCCGCATCGGCCTTGCTCAGCGCTTGATTGCTCGGCATCACTCGCTTAACTTTACGGTGCAAAGCGACAGGACGTCCAAACGATGTTGCGGCGGATACAGCGTTGGTGGCGCTTCAGACGGGCGGTCTCGGAGTCGAGCCAGGCGAACGTCGCCACTCCGCCTGGCAGCAGGGACGTGGTGCTCATTCCTTGCTGGCAGCGCCCGGAATTCCTGTGGCACTGTCTGTCCAATCTTTCACAAGCCAAGGGCATCGCTGACCTCAGCATTCTCATCAGGCCGGACACCGGCTACAACATCAACAATCTCGAGGTCATCCGTGCCTTTGCGGATCGGCTGCCGGACGTCAGGATCGATTTTCCGGTCCCCTGTCCGTACCGCCGTACCAAGCAGAGCGCCAATGTGCTGCTGGGTTATCTGCAGGCGGCCGCGGTCGCGCGCCGATTCGTGTACCTCGTAGAAGAGGATGTCATGGTCGCCAGAGATTTTTTTCTCTGGCATCGGGCCGTGCACGCGGCAGCGGGCGAGCTGTTCTGTTCGATCGCCGTCAAGAACCCGAACCGGCAGCATCAATTGTCAGGCAATCCCGAAGCGTACTACCTGAACAACGGCGACTACTGCTCTTACGGTGTCTGTTTCGACCGTCGCGTGCTGCGGCAGTTCATCGCACCGCACGTCAATCTGCAGTACATGCGAACTCCGAAGCGCTACCTGCGGCGCCACTTTCCGAACAGCCGGATCAGCCTGGGGTTCGTCGAGCAGGATGGCCTCCTGCGTCGCATCCAGGAGCAGAGCCGCCTTGCGATTGCTTATCCGTGCCTGCCGCGCGCGTTCGATGCCGGGTTTTACGGCTACAACCGTCCCGGGGGCGTCGAGGGCTC
>DASYNV010000424.1:0-4353 GCA_036008365.1 Steroidobacteraceae bacterium
TCGGCATATTTGCTCGGCATGCAGATATGACCTCGGCCCGAACGATCTCGGCCAACCGCATCGCGCCCGGACCGGTCTGATCGCGACCCGCATGGATCAGATAGAGGGGCGCGATCCGCTCCGCCCCCTCGCGCAACGGCAACGGCTTGAGCAGTCCCTGCTCGAGCTCGCGCCGGATGGTGTCCTCGGCGAACCAGGCGAAGCCGAGACCCGACACCGCAGCGTGGATCGAGCTGGCCTTATGGCTGAAGGTCCAGCGCTGCTCGGCTCCGAGCCACAGTGCGTTGCGACTGCGCGCGGATCCCGAATCGCGGATCACGAGCTGCCGGTGCCGGCGCAGATCCTGTGCGGTGAGCTCGCGACCGAGCCGGTGCAGGGGGTGATCGGGATGCGCCGCTGCCAGAAAGCGCACCGTCAACAGCGCATCGCCGATGAAGCCCGGGGGTATCAGCGAGCCGATCGCGAGCGAGACCCGGCGCTGCACCAGCGCCTCTTCGGTGCCGCTGAGTACGGTTTCGTAGAGCTCGATGCGCGTCTCAGGCCGCTCGAGCGCGAATTTCGCCATGGCATTGAGCAGCAGCCAGGTCGGAAACACGATCTCGACCGCAAGCGATATTTCGCTTTCCCAGCCGGCACTCAGCGTCTGCGCTGCCGACTCGAGTGCGCCGGCCTCCTCGAGTAGCGTCTGCGCGCGCCGGTACAGCAGCTGACCGCCGGCCGTCAGGCGGGCCTTGCGGCCCTGGATCTCGAACAGCTTCAGCTTGAGCTGGCGCTCGATCTTCTGCACTGCATAGGTCACCGCGGACTGACTCTTATGCAATGCGGCGGCCGCCTGCGCATAGCCACCGGCGTCGACCACGGCCTGCAGTGCGCGCCATTGTTCGAGCGAAATACGCGGTGCCATGGATGCTAATATATCTAATTAATCGATAGATAATGACGAATCATTATACTTTTTAATCATCCCAACTGATAGTTAACTGTCCCTGCGCCAAACGGGCGTTCATTTGACCATGGAGACTCTTCATGAGCACGCTGCTACAGATCAATGCCAGCATTCAGGGCGAGAGCGGCCAGTCGAGCCAGCTCGCCAATCGCTTCGTCGCCGCCTGGCGCACGCAGCATCCTGAAGGCCGTGTGGTACGGCGCGATCTGGCCGCCGATCCGGTGCCGCACCTGACCGCCGAACGCTTCGGAGCCTTTCTGACCGCACCGGAGCAGCGCAGCGACGCACAGCATGCGATCGCGAACTACTCCGACACGCTGATCGAGGAACTCCGAAGGGCCGACGTGATCGTGCTCGGCCTGCCGATGTATAACTTCGGCATCCCCTCGCAGCTCAAGGCCTACTTCGATCACATCGCCCGTGCCGGTCACACCTTCAGGTACACGGCCCAGGGTCCGGTCGGACTGCTCGGGGGCAAGAAGGTCTATGCGTTCGCTGCCCGCGGCGGACTGTACGCCGGCGCACCGCTCGATACGCAGACACCCTACGTGCGCGACTTCCTCGGATTCCTTGGAATCAGGGACGTAGAGTTCGTGTTCGCCGAGGGCCTCGCCATCGATGCGCAGCGCCGCGATTCCGCGCTCAATGCGGCGCGGGCGCGGATCGACGGGCTATTGGAAAAGCGCGCCGCGGCCTGACTATAAGCAGATCGGATCAAACCATTGGAGACCGCCATGCGCACCGTGAGCCAGATCATTCAGTCCGTCCCGACATCGGACGGGGCCGGAGTCAAGCTCCGGCGCAGCATCGGCAGCCAGCGCGGCCTGTATGTCGATCCGTTCCTGATGCTCGATGAGTTCTATTCGGACGATCCGCAGGACTACCTCGCGGGTTTTCCATCGCATCCGCATCGCGGCTTCGAGACCGTCACGTACATGCTCGACGGCCGCATGCGACATGAGGACCATCTCGGCAACCGTGGCGATCTCGGGCCGGGCGACGTGCAGTGGATGACCGCCGCCGGCGGCATCATCCATTCCGAGATGCCGCAGCAGACGCAGGGCCGGATGCGTGGTTTTCAGCTATGGCTGAATCTTCCGGCGGCCGAGAAGATGCAGCCGGCGCACTACCGCGACATCCCGGCGATCGAGGTGCCGCAGCGATCGCTGCCGTCGGGTGGGCGCATCAAGCTGATTGCGGGCACGATCGAGCTGGATGGTCAGGCGATCAGCGGTCCCGTGAACGGTAACGATGCGCGCCTGAGCACCGATCCGCTCTACCTCGATCTGGAGCTGCCCGCAGGCGGCCGGGTCGAACTGCCGGTACCGCAGGGCCACAACGCGTTCCTCTATCTCTACGATGGCGAGGCGCGCGTGGGACCGCCGGCGAACTCGACCATGCTGCCGCGCGCTGCCGCGGCAGTGCTCGGCGATGGCACCACCGTCCGCATCGAGGCCGGCGCCGGGGGCGCCCGCCTGCTGCTGCTGGCTGCGCGCGCGCTGCACGAGCCGGTGGTGCAGTACGGTCCGTTCGTCATGAATACGCGCGAGCAGATCGAGCAGGCGGTTGACGACTTCCGCAGCGGGCGTTTCGCTGCTGCGAGCACCCGCGCCGCCGTGCACTAGCCGGCGGTCGGATCGATCAGGCGCAGCAGTCCTTCCTGCGCGGTGCTGCCGACCAGCCGGCCGTCGCGCGCAAAGATGCTGCAGCGGGCAAAGCCGCGCGAACCCGAGGCGCTCGGACTGTCCATGTCGCACAGCAACCAATCATCGACGCGCACCGCGCGGTGAAACCACATCGCATGATCGATGCTCGCGAGCATGAGCTTGCCGCTTGCGAAGGCCAGCGCATGCGGGCGCACCGCGGTGGCGAGCAAATGGAAATCCGACACGTAGGCAAACAGGCAGCGATGCAGCACGTCATCGTCGGGCAGCTTGTCGCTGGCGCGAATCCAGATGTACTGGCGCGGCTCCGCGTTGCGCGGCTGCAGCGGGTCGATCGGGTCGGCCATGCGGAATTCGAATGGATGCACGTGTGCGTAGAACTGGCGCATCTTCTCGGGCAGCTGGCTCAGGACGCGGCTCGTGCGCAGCCCTGAATCCGTCAGTGTTTCCGGCGCAGGGGCGTCCGGCATCTCGATCTGATGCTCGACGCCCGGCTGCGGCTTCTGAAACGAGGCCGACATGTGAAAGATCTGCTCGCCGTGCTGGATCGCGGTCACGCGCCGGCTGGTGAAGCTGTGGCCATCGCGGCTGCGGTCCACGAAGTACACGATCGGCGCACGGAAATCGCCGCGCTTGAGAAAGTAGGCGTGCAGCGAGTGCGCCACACGATCGGCCTCGACCGTCGAGTAGGCCGCCTTGAGCGCCTGCCCCAGCACCTGCCCGCCAAACACCTGCGGGCTGCCGATATCGCGGCTCTGACCGCGAAATACATTGACCTCGAGCCGCTCGAGATCCAGCAGCCGTACCAGTCCGGCGAGCCGTTCGTCCATCAAGCCACCGCGACACCCAGGCGCTTCTGCATCGCCGGACTGGTGGTCGTGTATTGCAGGAACTGCTTCTTGGCCGGATACAGGTGGTGCTGGATCGCGAAGGCGGCCAGGGCGGCCTCGTGGAATCCCGACAGAATCAGCTTCTTCTTGCCTGGGTAGGTGTTGATGTCACCGATGGCGAACACGCCCGGAATGTTGCTCTCGAACTTCGCCGTATCGACCTGGATGGCGCGTTTGTCGATCTCGAGTCCCCACTCGGCGATCGGACCGAGCTTCGGCGCCAGACCAAAGAACACCAGCAAATGCTCGGCGTCGAGCAGTTCCAGCCCGCCGCCGGGTGTCTTGACCCGCACGCCCTTAAGGACGCCGGCATCGCTGTGCAGCGAGTGCGCCAGGCCCTCGACGAAGCGCAGCTTGCCCGCGGCCGCGAGCTCGCGCAGCCGCGCGGCCGAGGCCGGCGCGCCGCGAAACTCCGGACGCCGATGCACCAGCGCGATACTGGCGGCCTTGGGGGCGAGATCGAGCGCCCAGTCGAGCGCCGAGTCGCCGCCGCCGAAGATCACGAGCTTTCGGCCGTGAAAGTCACTGGCGGTCTTGACCCGGTAGTGAATCTGCGAGCCCTCGAACTGCTCGGCCAACTCGACGCTCAGGCGGCGCGGCTGAAACGAGCCGACGCCGGCAGCAATTACGACCGCGCCGGCGTCAAACACCTTGCCGGCATTGGTGACGACGCGAAAGCGCCCGCCATCCTGGCGGCGCAGCTCGACTGCCTCCTCGCCCAGGTGAAAACCGGCGCTAAAGGGCTTGATCTGCTGCATCAGCCGGTCGACCAGCTCCTGCGCGCCACAGATCGGCAGTGCCGGTATGTCGTAGATGGGTTTGTCCGGGTAGAGCTCCGTGCACTGCCCCCCGG
>DASYNV010000425.1:0-9988 GCA_036008365.1 Steroidobacteraceae bacterium
CCAGGATCCGAAGAATTTTTTCCCGAACGAGGCCGTGGCACAGAACTTCCTGGATCTCTTTCCCGAATGGCGGATGTCGGCGGGCGAGCGCGAGGCGTTTCGCAACACGCGCACCGGCGCCGTGGTCGGTCAACGGCTGGCGGATCGATTTCACTGGAAGATCGGCGACAGGATTCCGCTGCAGGCGACCATCTTTCCGCAGAAGGGCGGCAGCAATACCTGGATGCTCGACCTGGTCGGCATCTTTCACGAAGCCGATCCAAAGCAGCGGGGTCGGGAAGACATTCTGTACTTCAACTGGGATTACTTCGACGAAGCGCGTGCGTTTGGTAACGGCACTATCGGCTGGTACGTCGTCAAGCTGGCCGATCGCGAGACCGCGGGCCGCACCGCCCAGGCGATCGACGCGCTCTCGGTCAATTCGGATCATGAGACCAAGACCCAGACCGAGCAGGCGTCCAGGGTGAACTTCGTCAGCCAGTTCGGCGACATCGAGCTGATCGTCGGTGCCATCATGAGCGCGGTCTTCTTTACGCTGGTGCTGCTCACCGGCAATACCATGGCGCAGGCCGTGCGCGAGCGTATCCCGGAGCTCGCGGTGCTGAAGACCATCGGTTTCTCCAACCGCAGCGTACTGCTGCTGCTGCTGGCGGAGTCAGTGGCGTTGATCGCCCTCGGCGGTGCCTCGGGACTGTTGCTCGCGGCAGTGGCGGTGAGCGTACTGACCGTGGAACTCGGTGGGTCACTGCCGATGCTCCCGGTCGGCGGCGAGATCTGGCTGCGCGGACTGGCGCTCATGGTCGTGATCGGATTGGTCGTCGGTGTGCTGCCGGCGCTGCGCGGCATGCGCCTGCGCATCGTCGATGCGTTGGCCGGACGCTGAGCGGACACCCTCATGATCATTTTCGCACTGTTGCTGCTATTGGCACTCTGGCTCGGCTTGACTCGCGTCGGACGTCAAAGCTGGTCGGTGACCCAGGTCGGCATCCTGACGATCCCCGAGCGGCTGGGGTCGTCCCTGGTTGTGGTTGTGGGCATCGCCGGGGTCGTCGGCGTGCTGGTGGCGGTGTTGGCCATGGGGGCGGGGTTCGAGGCCACACTCAAGCAGACCGGTACGGACGACACCGCCATCGTGATGCGCGCGGGTGCGCAGACTGAGCTCAATTCCGTGCTCGATCGCGACAGTGCGACGCTGATATCGCAGATGCCGCAGGTGCTGCGCAATGCCGAGGGGCTACCGATCGCCTCGTCCGAGATCGTCGTAGTGACCTCGCTCCCCAAGAAGAGCACCGGGCTCGACTCGAACGTGGAGCTGCGCGGCGTGGGGGTGCGCGCATGGGAACTGCGGCCGGAGGTCAAGATCACGGCCGGTCGTAAGTTTCAGCCGGGCTTGCGCGAACTGGCGGTTGGCAAAGGGGCGCGTGGTCAGTTCGCGAATCTCGATCTCGGCTCGAGCATCAACCTGAATGGTCAGCGCTGGTCGGTAGTGGGCGCGTTCGAATCCGGCGACTCCTATGACAGTGAAATCTGGGGAGATGCGGCCATCGTCGGGCCCGCCTACCGCCGCGGCAGCAGCAGTACCTCGGTCACCGTGCGACTGACCGAGCCTTCCGCGCTCGATGCGTTCCAAGCCGCACTCGCGGCTGATCCGCGCCTCAAGGTGGATGCCCGGACCACGCGCGCCTACTACAGCGATCAGTCGGCCAAGCTCTCGAGCTTCATCCGGAAGCTGGGCATCACCATCGGCTCGATCATGGCGCTCGGCGCCGTATTCGGTGCGCTCAATACCATGTACGCAGCGGTCTCAGCGCGCACGCGCGAGATCGCCACCTTGCGCGCAATCGGCTTTCGCGGCGCGCCGGTCATCGTTTCGGTGCTGCTCGAGACCATGTTGCTGGCGCTGCTCGGCGGTCTGATCGGCGCAGGACTGGCCTGGTCCATATTCGATCACTACACGGCTTCGACGCTCGGAGCGAATTTCAGCCAGGTGGTATTTGCGTTCGAAGTGTCGCCGGCGCTGCTCTGGACCGGCCTCCAGTGGGCGCTCGCGATCGGGTTCATCGGCGGATTGTTTCCTGCGCTGCGCGCCGCGCGCATGCCGGTGACCGACGGTCTGCGCGAGCTCTAGGACAGGCTCCTAGGTACCCGGATTCACCACGGCGTGGATCACGTATTCGTGCTCGAAGAACACCGTGAACAGCGGATAGTCCCAGCGCGTGATCGGTGGATTGCCGACCGCCTGGTGCCGCTCCTGCGGCGCGCCGAATTTGGCCTCCACCGACTTCATGCTCATGCCGCGACCGGGGCGATCGATATCGGATTGGCGCACGCTGACCTGATCGTCGACCGCGACGGTCTCAGCCCGCGTCGTCACGCTCACCAGCAGGATCAATGCCGCGGCCAGCGCCGCGATCCAGGCAGGGGTCAGGGCCGACGCCCTCGATGCGCACTTGATCTTCATGGCGTACCTGCGTGCTTGGTCGTCCATGCCGGCACTATATCACCGGGTGCCGAAACCGCCCCAATGCGGCTGCTGCCGCGGGGCGGTTTCTGTGATCCAGGTCCAGTTTCAGGGTGCCGTGTGCTTAAATGCGCTCCCCATGTTCCAGCCGCTGCCAGTGTTCATCGGCCTGCGCTATGTGCGCTCACGGCAACACAAATTCTTCGTCTCGCTGATCACCTGGGTGTCGCTCGCCGGGGTCTCGCTCGGCGTGGCGGCCTTGATCGTGATCCTCTCGGTCATGAACGGCTTCGAGGGCGAGCTGCGCGATCGCCTGCTCGCCCTGGGCGCCCAGGCGCACGTGGTCAACGAAGGCGTCGCGGCGCCTGATGGGGAGCGCGCGTTGCAGCTGCGCTTGCAGGCACTTCCGGGCGTCACCGGAGTGTCTCCCTATGTCGAGCTTACCGCGCTTGCGGTGCATTGGCCCGAAATGCTGCCGGTGCAGTTGCGCGGTATCGATCCGGCGCTCGAGCAGCGCGTGGCGGACCTGCGGCCGATCATGGTCGAGGGTCAGCTCGCGGCGCTGCAGCCCAACAGCAATGCCGCCGTGGTCGGCCGCGACATCGCCGATCAGCTCGGGCTGCGCGTCGGGGATTCGATTACGCTGCTGGTGCCCACCGCGACCGCGAGCGGGCTGCCCGAGCCGCGGCTGCGTCAGTTCACGGTCGGCGGCGTCTATCAGGCCGGTCTCGAGGAACTCGACAATTTGCTGATCCTGGCGCAGATCAGCGACGTGCGCGCGTTCGCGCCGAATGCGCAGGGCGCGAGCGGACTGCGCCTGCGTTTCACCGATGCGCTCAAGGCGCCGCAATTCATGCCCGCGGTGCGCTCGCTGCTGCCGAGCGGTTATCGCAGCAGCGACTGGACCGAAGACAACGCCAGCTATTTCCGCGCCGTTCGCATCGAGAAGACCATGATGGCGCTGATCCTGATGCTGATCGTGACGGTGGCGGCCTTCAATACCGTGGCGATGCTGGTCATGGTCGTCAACGACAAGCGCACCGACATCGCGATCTTGCGCACCTTCGGCGCATCGCCGGCAGCCGTGCTCAAGGTGTTCATGACCCAGGGCATCGCGATCGGTTGGTTTGGGGTCGCCGGCGGCCTGGCGCTCGGCATACTCGTGGCGCGGAACGTCGCTACCATCGTGCCGGTGCTCGAGCGCGTCTTTGGCTTCCAGTTCCTGGATGCGCAGGTGTACTACATCACCACCATTCCATCCGAGGTGCATGCGCACGACGTGTTGTGGATCGCGGCCGCGGCCTTCAGCCTGACGCTACTGTCCACGGTATATCCGGCGCTGCGGGCGGCGCGCACGCCGCCGGCCGACGCATTGCGCTACGAATAGCATGGCAGGCCCGTACGAGTGGATCGTCGGCACCCGCTACCTGCGCGCGACGCACGGCCGCGGTTTCCTGTCGTTCATTTCGCTGGTGTCGGTACTCGGGCTCGCGATCGGCGTAGCGGTACTGATCGTGGTGCTGTCGGTCATGAACGGCTTCGAGCGCGAATTGAAAACACGCATCCTGAGCGTCACGTCGCACGCGACGCTCATGGGCCTCGATGGAGTTCTCAAGGACTGGCGTGGCGATCAGGCGCAGGCGCTGAAGATGCCTGGGGTGCTGGCGGCCGCGCCCTATATCGAAGCGCAGGCGTTGCTCATGCACGGCGAGCACACCGCCGGCACCGCGGTGCGCGGCGTACAGCCCGAGCAGGAACGTCGCGCGGTCGGATTGGCCGAACGCATCCAGGGTGGCCGCGTCGAGGATCTGCTCGACGGCAGCTACCGCATCATTCTCGGAGATGCGCTTGCCGAGTCGCTGGCGGCGCACGTCGGCGACGATGTCGTGTTGATCGCGCCCAAGGGCGATGCCACGCCGGCGGGCATCGAGCCGCGCATGCGGCGCTTTCGGGTTGCCGGCACGTTCCATTCGGGCATGTATGAATACGATCGGGCGCTGGCACTCTTGAATCTCGCGGACGCGGCGCGTATCTATCAACTCGGCGATCGGGTCAGCGGCCTGCGCCTGGCGCTGAGTGACCCATTCATGGCGCCGCGCCTGGTGCGCGATCTGGCGCTGTCGCGCGGCGGCGGCTACTACGTCAGCGACTGGACGCGCAATCATGCGAATTTCTTCCGCTCAATCGAGATCACCAAGTCGATGTTGTTCGTGATCCTGCTGCTGCTGGTGGCGGTGGCTGCCTTCAATCTCGTGGCGACGCTGGTCATGGTGGTGAAGGAAAAGCGCGGTGACATCGCGATTCTGCGCACGATTGGCGCCGCACCGCGCAGCGTGCTCGCCATCTTCACCATCCAGGGAACCTTCATAGGATTCACCGGCACGGCCGCCGGAGCGGCGCTCGGGCTGATCCTGTCGGCGAATCTCGAGGCGCTGGTGCACGCGCTCGAGCGCGTGCTCGGGACGCATTTTCTCGATGCCAAGGTGTATTTCATGAGCGATCTGCCGGCCTACGCCGAATGGGGCGATGTATTGCGCATCTGCGGGGTGGCGTTCGCGCTGTGTGCGGTGGCGACGCTCTATCCGGCCTGGCGCGCGGCCGGCACGCAGCCCGCGGAGGCGCTGCGGCATGATTGAGAACGCGGACGCGGTGCTCGCCGCCAGGGGCGTGCGCCGCGCGTTTCGTGAAGGCTCCAGCACGCTCGCGGTACTTACCGGCATCGAGCTCGAAGTTCGGCGCGGCGAGCGGCTCGCAATCATCGGCGCTTCCGGCTCGGGCAAGACCACACTGTTGCAGATCCTCGGTGGGCTCGATCGGCCCGACGCCGGTCAGGTGCTGGTGGCCGGGCGCGACATACACGCGCTCACGGAGCGCGAGCGCGGCGCGCTGCGCAACCGCAGCATCGGCTTCGTGTACCAGTTTCATCATCTGCTGCCCGAATTCTCGGCGCTGGAGAACGTCGCCATGCCGCTGCTGGTGCGACGCGAGACGGTCCGCAGCGCGGCGGCCCGGGCGCGCGCGTTGTTATCGCGCGTGGGCCTCGAGCAACGACTCACTCACAAGCCGCATCAACTCTCGGGCGGAGAGCGGCAGAGGACGGCCGTGGCGCGCGCTCTCGTGACCACGCCGCAGCTGGTGCTGGCTGACGAGCCTACCGGCAATCTGGATGGTGCCAATGCCGAGCAGGTGTTTGCGCTCATGCTCGAGCTCAACCGCGAGATGGGCACGAGCCTGGTGGTGGTGACGCACGATCCGCGGCTTGCGGCGCGCATGGACCGCGTGCTCGAGCTTGCCGACGGACAGCTGCGTCAGCCAAAGAGCTTGTAAGGGCGGCGACGCTCGCGGCGCGTGTGGTAGCGGTGCATGGTCGCGGCGCGCCAGAAAAACTCGAGCGCGAAGCGCGCGGTGAGCCCCAGCACGACGCTGCACACGAGGCATCCGAGCAGGAACGGCCGCCAAGCGGGGCCCAAGCCGTGCTCGAGCCAGTTCCATGTGAGGTGGAATTCGAAGTGGTGCGGCTGGTAGCGCAGCAGGACGGCGCCGACACGGTAGGCGGCATAGTAGGCTGGAACCATCGTGAATGGATTGATCACGTAGGTGGCGGCAATTGCCACTGCGAGGTTGAGCCGCCACCACAGCGCCGCCAGCACAACCAGCGGCAGATGGATCGGCAGCGGAATGAAGCTCACCGCGATGCCGACGCCGAAGGCTGCGGTGATCGAATGCCGGTTCAACGACCACAGATGCGAGTCGGTGAGCCGCGCGCCGAACATGCTGAGGTACCATTTGTGGCGCTTGGCGTCGATGAAGCGCGCGAGTTTTTTGACTAATCGGCGAGGCATGTCACTGCGACTGTAGCAGCTGCCAGTTACAGTCCATAGGTGCGGAGTCGCGAATTTGCGCTGCGGTCCGTGCGCATTAGGTATCATGCGGCCGCCGCGGTTGAATCAGCAGGAGTCAACGCCGGAAATGTGGGAAATCGTGCAGGCGGGCGGGACGCTGATGTGGCCCATCATGCTTTGCTCCGTCGTCGCCGTGGCGATCATACTGGAGCGGCTGTGGACGCTGCAGGATCGGCGCGTATTGCCGTCGGATCTGATGCACAAGGTCTGGAAGCTGGTCGAAACGCACCAGATCAACGACAAGGTCATCCTCGCGCTGGAGCAGAATTCACCGCTCGGTCGGCTGCTGGCCGTGGGTCTGCAGAACCGGCACCGGCCGCGCGAAATCCTGATGGAGCGGCTCGAGGACACGGGCCGGCACATGGTGCACGAGCTCGAGCGCTTCCTGAATACGCTCGGCACGATTGCCGGGGTCTCACCGCTGCTGGGTCTGCTCGGCACCGTCACCGGTATCATCAAAGCCTTCAATGCCATCAACGCCGGCGGCGCCGGTGATCCGCGCATGCTGTCCGGCGGTATCGCTGAAGCGCTGGTGGCCACGGCGGCGGGTCTGTGCGTCGCGATCCCATCGCTGATCGCGTACCGTTACCTGCGCGGCCGGGTGGAGCGCATCGTGGTGGAGATGGAGAAGAACGCGCTGCGGCTCGTGGACGCCGTCGAGGCGGCGGCGCGGCGACCGCCTGAGAGCGCGGCCGCGCCGGCCCCCAAGGTGCCCGCCGCGGCCCTAGCGCCAGCATCGCCAGCATCGCCGGCATCGCAGCCGGCGCAAGCGGCGCAGGCGTGACCCTATGAACCTCAAGCCACGCCGTCCCGAGGAGCCCGAGATCAACGTCACATCGTTGATCGACGTGGTGCTGCTGCTGGTGGTGTTCTTCATGCTGTCCTCCAACTTCTCGGCGGAAGGACGGCTGCGGATTCGATTGCCGCAGGCGAGCGAGAAGGCCGCGGAGCGCGCCGCGGGCGAAGGCCTGGTAGTGACCGTAAGTGCCAGCGGTGCCTACCTGGTCAATGGCCGTGAGCTGATCAACTCGAGCCCCGACACGTTGCGCGCCGCGATTCTCAAGAGCACCGCCGACGCGGCGCGCGGCGCGCCAGTCACGATCCGCGCCGACGGCCGCGCGAGTCACCAGGCGGTGGTGACCGCCATGGATGTGCTCGGGCGCCTGGGATTCACGCAAATGAACGTCGCCACGCTCAACGAGACCGCAGCGGGCTCGCCTTGAATCGACCTGCGCCGGGCACGGTTGCCAGCGTCGCCAGCGGCGAGCAGGTGCGCGGCGTGTACCGCCGGCTGCTGCGCTACGCGCGGCCCTACGTCGGCATGTATCTGCTCGGCGTGCTCGGCATGATGATGTACGCCGGCACCGACTTGCTGACGATCACTTTCACCAAGACCTATCTGCAGAACTCTCTGGCGCTGGAGCGCAACCCGCACGTGTTGCAATGGTTGCCGTTCTGGGTGCTCGGAATTTTCCTGTTCCGCGGGGTCGGCGACTATCTGGCCAACTATTTTCCGTTCTGGGTCGGCCGCCAGGTCATCAAGGCCATCCGCACCGACCTGTTCGCACACTACCTGCGCCTGCCGACCGCGACTTACGATCGCGAGTCCACGGGCACGATGCTGGCGCGGCTGACCTACAACGCCGAGACCGTGGCCTCGGCCACCACCGACTCGCTGACGATCATCATCCGCGATTCGCTCTCGATCGCGTTCAACGTGGCGGCCCTGTTCTGGTTGAACTGGCGGCTCGCAATCTACGCGCTGTTCGTAGCGCCGGCGATCGCCTGGCTGGTACGCAGCGTCAACGTCCGCTTCCGGCGTTACAGCACGCGCATCCAGAACTCGATGGGCGATGTCACGCGGGTCGTGAAGGAGACGCTCGATGCGCATCGCGTGGTCAAGGTGTTCAACGCGCAGGAGCACATCGCGCGGCTGTTCGAGACTGCCAACGAGCTCAATCGCCGCACCAACGTGCGGCTGATCTCGGCACGCTCGAGCAGCAACCCGACGGTGCAGATGATCGCAGCGGTCGGCCTCGCGTCCGTGCTATTCATTGCCAACCGGGAAATGCAGGCTGGCACGCTCTCGGTAGCGCGCTTCATCCCGTTCCTGATCGCCCTGTTCCAGGTGACGCAACCGCTCAAGCGGGTGCTGAACGTTGCCGGTCCGATGCAGCAGGGCATCGCCGCCGGCGCGAGCGTGTTCCAGGTGCTCGACGCACCGACCGAGCCGCAGGGTGGCACGCGGCCGTTGAGCCGCGCGCGCGGCGAGGTCGAGTTTCGCGAGGTCAACTTCGAATACGCGGCCGACAAGGGCGCGGTGCTGCGCGACATCTCCCTGAAGGTGCCGCCGGGAGCAACCGTGGCGATCGTCGGCCGCTCGGGCAGCGGCAAGTCGACGCTGGTCTCGCTGCTGCCACGGTTCTACGACCCCACCGCCGGCAGCGTGCTGATCGATGGCATCGATATCCGCGAATACCCGCTGCGCGACCTGCGGCGGCAGATCAGCCTTGTGAGCCAGGAAGTGGTGCTGTTCAACGACACCATTCGCAACAACATCGTGTTCGGTGCCCCCGATATCAGCGAGGCGCAGCTCGAAGCCGCGGCGCGTGCGGCCTACGTGCTCGAATTCGTGGAGCAGTTGCCGCAGGGACTGGAGACCATGGTCGGCGATCGCGGCGTGCTGCTCTCGGGCGGACAGCGTCAACGCGTCGCCATTGCGCGGGCATTGCTGCGCGACACGCCGATCCTGATTCTCGATGAAGCCACTTCGTCGCTCGATACCGCCGCCGAACGGCACATCCAGGCGGCGCTCGATCAGCTGGTGCGCAACCGGACCACGTTCATTATTGCGCACCGGCTCTCGACCGTGGAGCATGCCGATCGCATCCTGGTGCTGCGCGATGGTTGCCTGGTGGAATACGGCGCGCACCAGGAACTGCTGGCGCACGGCGGGGTATACGCGGAACTGCACCGCCTGCAGTTCAGTGCCTGATGAACCCTTGAGCGCGCGGTTGCAAGCGCTCTGGTACCGGGCAGCACCACCACCGCTGGCGCTGCGAGTTCTATCCCGGGCGTTCGGCCTCGGCGCGCGAGCGCGACGCGCGGCCTACGCGCTCGGTTGGCTGCCATCGCAACGGCTCGAGCGACCCGTGGTCGTGGTCGGAAACCTGAGCGTCGGCGGCAGCGGCAAGACCCCGCTGGTGATCTGGGTCGTGACGCAGCTGCGGGCCGCGGGATTTGTCCCCGGCATCGTGCTGCGCGGCTATGGCGGTTCGGCCTCGCGCGGCCATGAAATCGTGCGCGTGCGGGCCGACAGCGATCCGGCGCTGGTCGGTGATGAGGCGCTGCTTTCGCACCGGCGCACCGGCGCGCCCGTGGCCGTCGGCCGCAATCGAGTGCGTGCCGCGCGCCTGCTGCTTGCCGGTGGCGTCGATGTCATCGTATCGGACGATGGCCTGCAGCATCTGGCCTTGGCGCGCAACTTCGAAATCGCCGTGATCGATGGTGAGCGCGGCTTCGGCAATGGCTATCTGCTGCCAGCCGGGCCGCTGCGCGAACCGCGAGCGCGGATCGACTCCGTGGACGCGGTCGTGATCAACGGCGAGGGGCGGTACTGGCGGGA
>DASYNV010000426.1:0-3763 GCA_036008365.1 Steroidobacteraceae bacterium
GTTCCGCCTCGACCCTCGACATCATCGACGGGGTGAAGGCGCTGCTGCCGCGCGTGGAAGCCAGTTTGCCCGCGGGACTCGAGCTGCATACCGTGGGCGATCACTCGGTGTTCGTCAAGGCGGCGGTGTTCGGCGTCATCCGCGAGGCGCTGCTCGCGGCCGCCCTGGTCGGGGTGATGATCCTGATGTTCCTCGGCAGCTGGCGCTCGACGGTGATCATCCTCACGGAGATCCCGCTCGCCATCCTGTTCTCGCTCACCGCCCTGTCCTGGTTGGGCGAGAGCATCAATGTCATGACGCTCGGCGGGCTCGCGCTGGCCGTCGGCATTCTGGTCGACGACGGCACGGTCACCATCGAGAACATCAACTACCATCTGGAGCTCGGCAAGCCGATCGAGCCCGCGATTCTCGACGGCGCACAACAGATCGTCATACCCGCATTCGTGACGCTTTTGTGCCTGTGCATCGTGTTCGTGCCGATGTTCCAGCTCGGCGGGGTGGCGGGGTATCTGTTCCGGCCGATGGCGGAGGCTGTGGTGTTTGCGCTGTTGGGTTCGTTCATTCTGTCGCGCACGCTCGTGCCGACCATGGCCAATTACCTGATGCGCGGCCAGCACGCAGGCCAGGACGGCCGCGGCGCACACGCGCCTCACCACGATGCAGCGCAGCCGCCTGCTCGCTGGAGCAAGCCGTTCCAGCGATTCCAGGCGGGCTTCGAGGCGCGCTTCGAGCGGGTGCGCGACCGCTATCGCTCGCTGCTATCGCTCGCTCTCGGGCGCCCCATCGCCTTCATGATCGGCTTTCTTGCCTGCGTGCTGCTCTCTTTCCTGCTCGCTCCGTTTCTCGGCAAGAACTTTTTCCCCACGGTCGACTCGGGGCAAATTCTGATGCACGTGCGGGCTCAGCCCGGGACGCGCATCGAGGAGACGGCCCGGCTCTTCGAGTTCGTCGAGGACACCGTCCGGCGCACCATTCCGCCGAGCGAGATCGACAACATCGTCGACAACATCGGGCTGCCTTTCAGCGGCATCAACATGGCCTATCAGAACACCGGCACGATTGGTCCGGGCGACGGCGATGCGCTGATCAGTCTCAAGGAGGATCACGCTCCGACGGCGGCGTACATCAAGGAGCTGCGCACCGTGCTGCCGCGGAAGTTTCCCGGTACCACATTCTCGTTTCTGCCCGCGGACATCGTGTCCCAGATCCTGAACTTCGGTCTTCCCGCGCCCCTCGATCTGCAAGTCATCGGCAACGATCAGGCGGCCAACTACGCGTACGCCACCGAGCTCGTGAAGCGCATTCGCCGCGTGCCCGGGATCGCCGACCTGCGCATTCAGCAGGTTCTCGATTATCCCCAGATCAACGTCGACGTCGACCGCACGCTGGCCGGCGAGGTGGGCCTGACGCAGCGGGACGTGGCCAACAGCCTGCTCGTGACCCTCTCGGGGAGCGGCCAGGTGCAGCCTAACTTCTGGCTCGACAACCAAAACGGTGTGTCGTATCCCATCGTCGCGCAGATGCCGCAATACCGGATCGACAGCGTGTCGGATCTGTCCAACGTGCCGATCACCTCTCCGGACAACAGCACGGCCCAGTACCTCGGCGGCCTCGCTCGTATCACGCCCAGTCCGAGCCCCGGGGTGGTGTCGCACTACAATGTTCAGCCGGTCATCGACATCTACGGCGCCACGCAGGGGCGTGATCTGGGAGCCGTCGCCGGCGATATCGAACGCATCATTCACGATGCGCGGCACTCCGTACCCCGCGGTTCCTACGTCGCGCTGCGCGGCCAGGTGCAGACCATGAACAGCGCCTATAACCAGCTGTACTTCGGCCTGCTCGGCGCGATCGTGCTCATCTATCTCGTGATCGTGGTCAACTTTCAGTCTTGGACCGATCCTTTCATCATCATCACCGCGTTGCCCGGCGCACTCGCCGGCATCGTCTGGATGCTGTTCACGACCGGCACGACGCTCTCCGTTCCGGCGCTCACCGGCGCCATCATGTGTATGGGTATCGCGACCGCGAACAGCATTCTGCTCGTGAGCTTTGCCCGCGAGGGAATGTCGAGCGGCCTCGACGCCGCGAGCGCCGCCCTCGAGGCCGGGTTCACGCGCTTTCGGCCCGTGCTCATGACTGCTCTGGCCATGATCATCGGCATGGTGCCCATGGCCCTTGCGCTAGGGGAGGGTGGCGAACAGAATGCCCCGCTCGGACGGGCCGTCATCGGCGGCCTCGCCGTCGCTACCGTGGCGACACTGTTCTTCGTGCCGACCGTTTTCGCCTTTATGCACCGCAAACACCAGAACAACGCGGGCGTTCCTCGAAATTTGGAGACACAGCCTTGAGCGAACACGACTCGTTGACGGCACAAGAACAGCACGCCATTCTCGACCGGCCCGCCAACCCGCCGCTCCCGGTTGCAAACCTGCGCAGGATCGGGCTGATCGCGGCAGGCATCGCGCTCGGCATCGTGGTGATCGGCCTGCTCCTGCGTTGGGTCCACAGTCGGGAAGTGACCCAATGGACCGAGGCGCGAGCCGTACCGACCGTCGCGGTGCTCACCCCGCAGCGCGGCGTCACCGGTCTGCAGACCGTGCTGCCCGGTAATATCCAAGCCTGGTACGAAGCGCCGATTTACGCGCGGGTCAGCGGCTACCTGAAGAACTGGTATTTCGACTACGGAGCCCACGTGAAAAAGGGCCAAGTCCTCGCCGCCATCGACACACCCGACCTCGACGCGGAATTGGTGGCCGCGTTGGCAACGCTCAAGTCGGCCGTGGCGCAGACCAAGGTTCGGGAGGCCGAGATGGACTTTGCGAATACCACCTATGTCCGCTGGCGGGATTCGCCGCCGGGGGTGGTGTCCGACCAGGAGAGGGAACAGAAGAAGGCGGATTACAACAGCGCCCAGGCGCGCTACAACGCGTCACTGGCGGATGTGAACTCCGACCAGGGACGAGTCGACAATCTGAAAGCGCTCGAGGCGTTCAAGCAGTTGGTCGCTCCATTTGACGGGATCGTCACGCAGCGAAATACGGATATCGGAGCGCTCATCAGCGCCGGCAGCGGCTCGGGAAGCGCGCCGCAGCTGTTCCGGGTGGCGGATGTCCACGAGATGCGGGTCTTCGTTCAAGTACCGCAGGAAATTTCCGCTTCCCTGCACACGGGATTGACCGCCGCTCTGCACCTGCCTCAATACCCCGATCGGGTCTTCAACGCGACCGTTGCCACGACCTCCGAAGCGATCAACGAGTCCGCCAGAACCCTGCTGGTCGAGCTGCACGCCGACAATGCTCAGGGCCTGCTGCAGCCCGGCACCTATGCCGAGGTTCACTTCGAGCTGCCGAGCGACCCGCATATGGTCCGCATTCCCGCGAGCGCGCTGATCTTTCGTCAGGACGGCATGCAAGTGGCGCTGGTGGGACCGGGCAATCGCATCGCGCTACGCGCGGTCAAGCTGGGTAAGAACCTCGGCACGGACGTCGAGGTGCTCGCCGGCATCACGCCCGAGGATCGCGTGGTGGACAGTCCGCCGGACTCGCTCGCCAACAACGACGTCGTGAATGTCGAGGGCGCGACGTAGCCGGCGCGCCGGGGCGGCCCCGCCTGGCGGGCCGCGCCTCGCCGGCCGCGTCAATCGCCGTTGCGCAGCAATTCGTTGATCGAAGTCTTGGCGCGCGTCTGCTCATCCACGCGTTTGACGATCACCGCGCACGCGAGGGAGTACTTGCCGTTCACGGCCGGCAAGCTGCCGGGC
>DASYNV010000427.1:0-4084 GCA_036008365.1 Steroidobacteraceae bacterium
GGTCCACTCCGTCGAGCACCTGCGCCAGCGTGACGGTTTCTATTTCTCGGGTGCGGACCGGGAACAGATAGTCCAGATGCAGCATCCGACGCGACATGCTCTCGGAGACCACCGGCTCCAGCAGGCTCGAGCCGCTGTCGACGTTGGTGACGTATAGGGTCTGTCGACCGCCCTCGCGGCTGAGGCCGGTGGTGCAGCAGGAAATCCGGCTCGGCCAGGCCCACGACTTCGTGTACCCAAGATTGTCTTGATTCGGCTCCACCGCTATCCAATGGGTGCGAGCGGATTGCAGAAACAGACGCCATTTTGCGTGTGGAAAATAGGAGGCGCCGACGTCCACACAGACCAGCTCGGGCAGATAGGGAGTCAGCGCCCGGGCCAGGCGCGCATCGCGAGTAAGGCGCCGTGCCAGCCGCTTGATTGGCTCCGGCACGGCGCGCCTTAGCGATCGAAGCGGATTCACGGCAGCGCCCTTCTGACTCTTCTTGCGATTCGTTGCAGGGTGCTGACGCCGGAGAAAACGACCTGCAGCGCAATCCTCTCGCCGCGCTCGAGCATCCCGCCCCGGTGCAGCAGATGGGCGCCGTCGAAAATCAGGTAGGTACCGGCCCGGCCGACCATGTAGTGCTCGCGCTCCAGCAACGACCGCTCGGCCTCGCTATCCGGCAGGACATCCCAGCCAAAATGCGAGTTGAAGCGGATTTCGGGCGGCAATCGCATGAAGTGTCGCCTGAACGCCTCGGAACTCATCGTCTGATGGTAGCGCCGCGCATAGTAGACTCGCAGCGGCGAGTCCGCACCGCCGCCGACGTTACCGACCACACGTCCCACGATGTCCTGCAGCGGATTCAGCGACAGCGCTTCGTAGGCACCCGCGTAGCAGCTGGTCGCGCCGGTGCCGCGTTCGACGTCCGACAGGTAGACAATGGATTTCGGGCAGGCGATCGACTCGTCCAGATGTGCGTAAAGGGAACTGGGCGCACGCGACAGGCCCTCGAATGAATTCGCCCACCAGGTCGCCTGCGGCACGCTCAGTTCGAGCGCAGCGCCCGTCACCAGCATGCGCCGGTCCATGTAGACACTGACCGCGTCGAGCACTCCCTGGCGGCGAAACTCGCGGTTCAAAATCGGCAGAATGCTGCGCACGGTCGAACCCACGTTGACGCTGAGCACGTCGCGGGTCGTGTTACCCTGGGCCGCGGAACGTCGGAATGCCGACAGGTCCTCAGCGCCGATCGCGAGAATCTGCTGCACCGCCTCGCGCGACAGCAGGCCGAAGTAGAATCGCGACTTG
Organism: Steroidobacteraceae bacterium; assembly: GCA_036008365.1. GTDB lineage: Bacteria > Pseudomonadota > Gammaproteobacteria > Steroidobacterales > Steroidobacteraceae > FEN-1191. The sequence goes on from DASYNV010000427.1 coordinate 1,295, forward strand.
AGCAGCTTGACGGCATCATCCGGCGATCGAGCGCCGCGCAGGGCGATTGCACGAGGCAGCGGCCTGGTGCGGAATACTTCGAGTTCCTCGGCCAATAGTCGCGCGCATTCCGCGGACAGCTCGTGCAGGAATTGAGTCTCGTACGGCTCCGCCGCCTGGCCGCCCAATGCCGCGAACACCGCAGCCAGCCGAGCGGAACAGGCCTCTCGGCTTCGCAGAAACTGAGCGGCGGTGAAGCGGCTGCCGTAGGCCCGGAGCAGCGCGTACGCATCATTGAAGGCCGACAGCAGCTCCGCGTCGAGCCGCAACGGCTGCTGGTCGAATTGAAAGTTCGGGTGCTGCGCATAGCTGTGCGCAAGCTGCTCTCCAAGTGTGGTCATGTTTCCAGCACCTTCAGCGAGTAACTCTGCAGCGCCTCAGAACCGAGCAGTTCGTCGAATCGCTCCAGCATCAGCGCAGAATCGATGTTCACCGTGTGACAGGCCTTCCAGAACTCCGCGTATGTGCTGCACAGCGACAGCGCGTCTGTGTCCCGATGCAGATTGTGCATGTAAAAGAACTCCAGCGCCTGCCGCCGCATCTCATGATTCGAGATCGGCCGATATTCCGCGGTCAGCAGGAACTGTCGGTACTGTTCAACCGTGGTCGCAGTTCGGCAGAAATCGAATGCGTGGTGTGGATGCTGCGCGCACGCGATGGACGGAACCTCCAGAAACGCGAGCTCATGACTGACTGTCCCGTAGACCGTGACGCCGCACAACATGCCCTGTTGAGCGAGTTGCACATTGGTCACGCGTGGCGACAGCAGCGGCAGTCGCGGATACTTGGCGCACAGCTCAGTCATGACCTCGTCGCTGAGCGCGATGTGGTTGGGGTGCGGCTTGACGAAGAATTTCCGGCCCGATCCCATCAGGACATCGATGCTGAAGCAGGTCCAGTCCCAGAAGTCCTGAAATACCAGTCCGTCGTAGCAGTGCGCGCTGTCGTAGAAGTCGTGCAGGAACAGCACCGTGGCGCCGACCACGTCCGGCACCGGCTCGTACGCTGGCGCATAGGCCGAGACCTGCATGTAGCTGGTGGCGATGTCGACCTGACCGGCCAGCCGCGAGCTCAATTGCCGCTCGGCCTGCAACAGACGCCGCTCCTGTCCGTCGAGGCTGCGGAAGAGCGTTCGATAGGCGCTCGTGTTCGGCGTGTGAAACCAGTCGGCGGGCGTGAGAGCCTTGCCGAACTGAGTGAAACTCCCGAATGAGCGCACCGGTACGCCCTCCTGCAGAGCAACGCGCACCGCGATCCCATGCTCAATGTAGGTCGAATAGGACGTGAGATAGAGCCTGGGCTTGCGGCTGCGGAAATACGCGCGGGCGCGCCGCACATCGCGATGTGCCTGCCACATCAGCCTGGCGACGAATGCATCCGACGCTTCGAATCGCGGTGACGGTCGAAAGCGCAGATACGAATCGATGATCAGATCGCCGACCGGCACACCGAGAATCCTGAGCGTGGAGAAATCGGACATGACACGCGCTCGCCGCCACAACGAGCGGCTGAGCGACCAGTCGAGCAAATCGCGCAGCGGATGCGCCAGCGACACACTGCGATAAGCCACCCGATCTGCAACCCCGCGGAAGGCGCGAATCCACTGCAGCGCCAGGATTGAAATGAGCAGCGACGACCGGGCCAGACGGTTACGCCATTGATTGCCGACCGACGCACTGATCGATCGTACCACCACGAGCTCGCCGGTCGCGCCGGTCAAAGCCCGCATCTGCAGGCAGATCGCCGCCAGCAGCCCGAAATAGAACGGATCCTCGAGGCACTGGACCGCAATCGGGGGTGCATTCGCATCGGTGACGGCGCTGGCGCGCTTCGCCAGGGCCCGTCGCAGCACCGTCACCTTGTCGCTTTCGGGGAAGCGCGCGGTCAGACGCTTGAGCCATGCTCGGATCTTGCCGACACTCATGCAAGTCGCTGATCAGGACGCCCGGTTGCGCAGGCCGCGACTACCATGCGGTCCACCCGCCATCGACCGCAAGGTCCGCGCCGGTCACGTACGAAGCGGCGTCGGACAACAGGAAGATCACCGGGCCGACCAGCTCGCGCGCGGCCCCGATGCGACCCAGCGGCGTCCTCTCGCACAGTCGAGCGTGAAACTCCGGGTCGCTGTCGGCGATGGTGGGGAGCGGAAATGGACCTGGGCTCACGCTGTTCACTCGAATCCTTTCAGGGCCGAGATGCACCGCCAGATATCTGGTCAATTGCAGCAGTCCGGCCTTGGCAGCACCGTAGGGAGGCGGGCTGTTCTTGCCGCTGGAGCCGTAAATTCGCGGGTCCGGACTCACATGGCCGTACATCGAGCCGATATTGACGATCGAAGCGCCGCCCTCGAGCCGAAGTCCCGCCGCCCGCAGCGCCGGTAGTGCCGCCTGCAGCATCGTAAACGGGCCGACCACGTGTTGATTCCAAGCCAGCGCGAAATCCGCCGGTGGAGTGTGCTCCAGCGTGCTGATTCGGGATGAATAGGCACAGTTGACGATGCCGTCGAGCCGACCGGTCTGGCCGAGGATCTGCGCGACCGCCGCGCGACATTGCTCCGGATCGCCGATATCGAATGCGACCGAGCTGCAGCGCCCGCCCTGGGTTTCGATCTCACGCGTCAGCGTCGTCAGTCGTTCGGTCGATCTCGCGGCGACGATCGCAATGCCGCCGGCCGCCGCGATTGCCTCGGCGATCGGCCTGCCCAGATGACCGGTCGCCCCGGTGACCAGAATTGCGCGCCCCGCGATTCCG
>DASYNV010000428.1:0-5777 GCA_036008365.1 Steroidobacteraceae bacterium
CCGGTGTCTTCGCGGCCCCGATGATCCCGGCCGTCAACGACTCGGAGCTGGAGCGAATCGTTGCCGCCGCGGCCGCAGCGGGCGCGTTCCGCGCCGGCTACGTCTTGCTGCGCCTGCCACACGAACTCAAGCAGATCTTCCGGCAGTGGCTTGATGAGCACCTGCCGGAGCGTGCCGAGCACGTGATGTCCCTGATTCGCGGCGCGCGTGACGGGCTCGAGAACGATCCACGCTTCGGTAGCCGCATGCGCGGTAGCGGGCCGTGGGCGCAGCTGCTCAAGGATCGCTTCGCGCTGGCGTGCAAACGTCACGGCCTTACCGCCAGCCGGGAACGGGAACTCTCCTGCGCTCACTTCAGACCGCCGGGCGCGGGTGGACAGATGAGTCTTGGGATCTGACATGCCGCTGCTGCTAGGATTCAGCCATGGCAGAGCCAGCAGGGAAAACCGCGCTCGTGGCGGGCGGCAGCGGACTCGTGGGTGCGCGGCTGTTGCCGCTGCTGCTCGACGCCAGCGAGTACTCGCGCGTACTGGCACTGTCGCGCCGGGCGTTGCCGCTCGACCACACCCGCCTGGCAAACCGTGTGGTGCGCTTTGACGCCGATCTCGGCGCGCAACTGACGGGAACGAGCTGCCAGGACGCCTTCTGCTGTCTCGGTACCACGCAGCGGCAGGCCGGCAGCCCGGAGGCCTTCCGTGCCGTCGACTACGAGCTGGTGCTGCAGGTGGCGCGCGCGGCGCTGGTGGCGGGCGCCGAACGCTTCGTGCTCGTCTCGGCCGTGGGTGCGAGCGAGAGCTCGCGCAATTTCTACTTGCGCGTCAAGGGGGAGACCGAGCGGGCACTGGCAGCACTGGCGTTTCGTGCGCTCGACATCATGCAGCCCTCGATGCTGTTCGGCACGCGACGTGACCTGCGGCCGCTCGAAATGCTCGCGCAAGGGCTGCTCTGGACGCTGAATCCGCTGCTGCTCGGGGGTGCCGCCCGCTTTCGAGGCATCGCGGCGGACACCGTCGCTGCGGCCATGCTGGGCGCGGCACGCAGCGGGCGGCGCGGCGTGAACCGCTATACCTACCGGGAGATGCGCTCGCTGGCGGCGGTCCGCAGGAGCTAGGCACCGGTACGCGATCGCGCACGACTGTGACGCAGTCGGCAGTCCTGCAGCGCCCTTTTCACCGATTGTCGCAGTACGCACTTCAGGTGCGCTCAGTAGCTGGCGTTTAATCGAGGGGAGCTTCAGGGAGGCTTCAGGCCACGGCCGTGCGCCGCACGGCACGATAACTATGCAGGCAGGCCCGGTTTCATTCGCATCGATGCGTCGTCGTATGGTGGTCGTAATCACGCTGGGTGTGCTGCTGGCGCTGGCGGCGGCTGCCTGGATCGCGGTGCTCGTCATCCTCACGGACCGTGATGCCGATCTCGCCGATCGGGTCAGTGGCCTGGCGCCGTCATTCGCGCGGCAGCTGCAGTCCAGGCTGCAGATGGCCAACGCACTGGTGCAGTACCTCTCTTCGAGCGACGCCGGCGCCGACGGCGCCGCGCTGAGGCAGCGCGTGCTGGGCTCCGACACCTTCGGCGGCGTATTGTTCGTGCCCTGGCAGGCCAATGTCCCCGACGTCGACGGGTCGGACGACAGCGATGTGGTCGCCGACGCGAATTTGCCGGGCTTCTCGACGGCCGATCGCCTGACACTGAGCGGTGGCCAGAGCCTGCTCAAGGTCGTTCCGTCCGCCACCGGCGGCATGACCATCTATCTGGTGCACGTGGTCAGCAGTGCCGGTGCGCGCCAGGTCGCCTACTTCGAACTGGTGCCCAACTGGTTCTGGCAAGGAGCCGAGGGTGCTGCCGGTCAAACCGCGATCGCCGTGGTCGATACCGCGGGCCGGATCATCTTTCGGGGTGGCGAGCTGCCGCTCGACGCATTCCGCAAGTTCGCCCTGGTTGCAATCGATGGACGCGACCCGCTGCGGCCGGTGCAGCGCAACTGGCTGCAGGATGACATCAGCTGGCGCGCGGCGGTGGTACGGCTCGACTTCGCCGGTGCGGCGCATCTGCGCGCGATGCCGTGGAACGTGGTCTGTTACGCGCGCCTGAACGATGCGCGGCCGATGCTGAGCTCATTTGTGCTGCTGATGTTGCCGATGCTGCTGCTGGCAATTGCCTGCGCCGGCCTGGTGAGCTGGTTCCTCGGACGCCGCTGGGAGCCGGTACTCGGGCGCCTGCATGCGGCGCTGGCGGCGTTGCAGGAGGGAAGGTTCCAGCGCGTCGACACCGAGGGCTCGATCGATTGCCCGCGCGCCGTGGCCCAGGGCTTCAATCTCGCGCTCAGCGCGGTCGAGCAGCGCATCGGGGCGCAGGCACGCCTGGCGCAGATCGATCGCCTGCTGCTCGAGAACATGGACGTGGAGCAGGCGCTCGATGCCGTGCTACCGCGGATCTGCGCCGTCACCTCGACGCATGTGGCTGCCGTGCTGCTGATCGATCGGAACGCGCCGGGCCATGCACGCTCGTTCATCGGAGGCGCGGATGGTGCCGACTACCCGGTCACCCGCATTCCACTCGAGCCGGGAGTCATCGCGAGCCTGACGCGCGATGTCAACGGCCTGTCCGTCAGCGAAGCCGACGCCGAGCGCCACGTCTTCCTGGCGCCGCTGCATGCCCTCGGGGCCACGTACTTTCATATCTGGCCGATCGGCGTGCACGAGCAGATAACCGCCATCCTGTCGGTCGGATCGCGCGGGACCTCGGCGTTGCCGCAGGCGCAAACGGTCTTTGGCGCGCAATGCGCCGAACGATTGCGGATCGCACTGTCGAATCGCGCGCGCGACGAGCAGCTCTATCGCCAGGCGCATTTCGATTCGCTGACGGCGCTGCCGAATCGACTGTTGTTCCGCGATCGCCTGTCGCAGGAGCTGGCCAACACGGCCGATGGCTCGCAGCGCGGCGCGGTGCTGTACGTGGACCTGGATCATTTCAAGAAGGTCAACGATTCGGTCGGCCATAGTGCCGGCGATCAATTGCTGACCATCGTGGCGCAGCGCCTGCGCTCCTGCGTCAAGGACGGCGACACCGTCGCACGACTGGGCGGGGATGAATTCACCGTGATCCTGCGCCATCTGGTATCGGTCGACACCGCCAGCGAGATCGCGCAACGCATCATCGATACGGTACAGCGGCCGGTGAGCATTGCCGGTCGCGATCAATTCGTGCGCGCGAGCATCGGCATCACCTTGTTCCCGGACGACGGCAACACGATCGAGGATCTGATGCGCAACGCCGATCTGGCCATGTACCAGGCCAAGGACGGCGGACGTTCACGCGCGGTGTTCTTCGATCGCATGATGGCGAGGGCGCAGGTGCCGCTCGCAAGGAGCGGGCTGTTCCGTGCGCTGCGGCGGCGCGAGTTCTCGCTCTATTACCAGCCACAGTACGCGATGCGCGGCGGCGAGCTGGTCGGTCTCGAGGGATTCCTGCGCTGGCAGAATCCGCACGGCGGTGTGCGCCTGCCGAAGGATTTCGTACCGACGGCGGAGGAGAGCGGCCTGATCGTCGACATCGGCGCCTGGGCGCTCGAGAGCGCGTGCCACCAGCTGGCCATGTGGCGCGACCAGGGCATCGCGCCGCCGCGACTGGCACTCAACGTGTCGGTGCAGCAATTGCGCACTCCGGATTTTGCCGAGCTCGTGGCTAGCACGCTGCAGCGCCATGCATTGCAGCCGCAGCAGCTCGAGTTCGAGATCAGCGAATCCGTGTTCGCGGAGGAAGAGGCGCGATTGTCGCTGCGACAGCTCGCAGCGCTCGGCGTGCGATTGGCGCTCGGTCAGTTCGGCCGCGGCGAGTCTTCGCTCAGCTATCTGCGGCAGTACCCGGTACACGCAATCAAGGTCGATCGCAGATTCATGCAGGAAGTTCCCGAGAGTCAGCAGGCATCGACGCTCGTGGCCACGATCATTCACATGGCGCACGCACTCGACAAGCAGGTGATCGCGGAAGGCGTCGAGACCATGGGTCAACTGGATTTTCTGCGTGAACGGGGTTGCGATGTCGCGCAGGGATTCGTGCTTGCGCGTCCGTCGACGGTCGCTGAAGTCAGCGAAGTGCTCGCTGCGCGTCAGCCTGCGGAGCCTTGGTTGCAGAGTGCTGCGAGCTGAGTCTCGCGTTGCTTCACCAGCATTTGACAAAATAAACTCGTTGCACTGCACTTCGTTCGCAGTGTGAATTCCTCCGAAATTTTGACCTTGACGTGCTGTCTCAAACTGGCACACTCACTCGCGTGACTTAAAGAGCAAACTTGTCGTGAGACAGGGACGCAAAGCCACCGGTCCCGATCTGGGAAGGGATAGCGGGGTTGCCACGGGATCTGATGCGCGCACTATCTGCGCAAGTTATGTCGTGTCTTCCTCGCTGCAAGACTTCCGGACCGCGTTCCATTAGAGACAGGGGAACCGCGCATGCAGCAGGCAACCACAGCGAAGCCGCCTAACGACTCGGCGCCGAGCGGCGCCCCGGTGCCGCCTCGTTCGCTGCGAAATCGCTTCGTCATCAATTTGTGTGGCTCGACCACGCCGGTGTCGCTGACGCCGCCCGATCATGCCGGGCTCAAGCGCTTTACCTTCTTCGTATCGCGGCGCCGAGAAGAGGGGCGCGAACGTTTCCGTCTGCACATGGGTTACTTCGAAAGCCAGGAGGATGCGGAGCGGCTGCTCGACATCGTGCGCGAAATTTATCCCGGCGCCTGGGCCGGGCTGGCGCCCGGACAGCGCCTGCAGGCTCAGGCCGAGGCCGCTGCGGCTGCCGTTGCTACGAGCACGAGCGCGAGCGCGGAATCGCCGCCGGCCCCCGTTGTCGAATCGTCCACTGCCGCGCCGGTCGCATCAAGCGCGCCGAGCGCAGCGCCTGCGGACTCCTCCGCCGTGATCGATGGTACGGTGGAGCTGCCGGCACTCTCGCTGGTGCCGGACGAAGGACGGCGCATCGCCGCTGCGTCGCTCGCCGGAAAAGAGGACGCGGCACGCGCGCTCAGCAACGTGCGCGCTGCGATCGCGTCGCTTGGGGACACCTCCACGAGTGCGCCGACGCTCGCGCCGTTGCCGGAACTCAAGCCCGTGCCCAAGGCAAGTTCCGCCCCCGCGGCCGAGTCACGCGAGATCAGCAATTCCACTGCGCTCCGGGTGCTCGAGAATCGTCCCGACAGCGCGTCGGAATCGACCGTGAGCCAGCCGCGCCTGCCGTCGACGGAACCGTCAGCGTCGACGGAACCGTCAGCGTCGACGAAGAGTGAAAAGACCACCTTTGCCGTGCAGTTGCTGTGGTCGGTGCAGCCGATCGACATCACCCAGATACCGCAGCTGGCGATCTTCAGTGCCTACACGCTCTACGGGGCAGAGGGAAATCGCGACGGACGCCGCTGGTACGGCGTGCGGCTCGGATTCTTCACCGATGCCGTGTCGGCCAAACAGGTTGCGCACTACGTGCGTTCCGATTTCTCGACCGTTTCCGTGGTGCCCGTTACCGTACGGGAGCGAGAGCGAGCCAAGCTCGCCTCGACACGACCCGATGCGACGCCGGTAGTCGCCGCCGCGCCACCTGCTGCCGCTGCGGTGGCAGAAACCAAGCCGGCTGGTTCAGCCTTCGATTTCATCGAAGACAAGCAGCCGCCCCAGGTGCGATCCGCGGCGGCAGGCGCTACGCCGGCTGCGCGATCGCTGCGCGGCGCGCCCGGCAAGCGGGCCAAATTGCGTGCCGGTCGGCAGATCAACGGTCGCGCCAAGGCCAAGCCA
>DASYNV010000429.1:0-4454 GCA_036008365.1 Steroidobacteraceae bacterium
GCTGCAGCGCTGACAGCGAGGACTAACCGGTGCCGAAGTCATCGATCGACAGGTGCAGTCCGATATCGTGCAGCTGATTGAGCATCTGCACGGTGCGGCGCGGATCGGCCATCAGCGTGGTCTCGGTGATCTCGAGCTCGAAGTTGCGGGTCGGCACCTGGTGACGTTCGAACACCGAGCGGCAATTGAGAATGAAGCTCGCCTGCTTGAGCTGCTTGAGCGAGAGATTCAGTGAGATCCGGCCCGGATCGGGGACGTGGCGGCGCAGCGCGCGGAAATCCATGCAGACGCGCTCCAGCACCCATTCGCCGATGGCGCTGATGAGGTTATTCTCCTCGGCGATCGGGATGAACTGCGACGGCGGAATGTCGCCGTGCCCCGGCAGCCGCCAGCGCAGCAGTGCTTCCGCGCCAACCACACGGCCGTCGTGCAGATCCACCTTCGGCTGGTAACGCACCACGAACTCGTTGCGCTCGACTGCGCGCCGCAGCTTGCTCTTGAGCATCAGCCGTTCGACCGCCGCCGCATTCATCTCCGGGGAGTAGAACGCGTAGGTGTTGCCGCCGTTCTGCTTGGAGTAGTACATGGCGGCGTCGGCATTGCGGATCAGGTCGATGACGTTCTCGGCGTCGCGCGGACAGAGCGCGATGCCGATGCTGACCGTCAGGAACACCTCCTGCTGGCGGATGTGAAAGGCTTCGCCGGCCGCGTGCAACACGGTGCGCGCGAGTTGCGCCACCTGGCCGCTGGCCTCGCCCTCGTCCTGGCTGATGCCGTCGACGAACAAAGCGAATTCGTCCCCGGCCAATCTTCCAAGGACCGCTTCGCTGTTGAGCACGCGAGTCAGTCGCTCGGTCAGCACTTCGAGTACGCGATCGCCCGAGGCATGGCCGAAGGTATCATTGACCTCTTTGAAGCGATCCATATCGACATAGAGCATTGCCACGCCGCGGCCGTTGCGGCGTGAGCGCGCGATCGCCTGCTGCAGCAAATGCTGGAACTGCATGCGGTTCGGAATCTTGGTCAGCGCGTCGTAGCGCGCCAGGTAGCGGATGCGGCGCTCGGCACGCTTGCGCTCGGTGATGTCACGCGCCACGAAGATCTCGCCCTCGAACTGCGGATCGTCGGTGGCGATCGTCGAGCCTACGAATGACACCGGAATGGTCTGGCCCGCCTTGGTACGCAGCACCGTTTCGCCGGCCTCGCAGGCGACCTGCAGCGGATCGGACTCGGCCTTGTCCGTAATCTCGAGCAGCGACACGATGTCCTTGCCGATCAGCTCGCTTTCATCAAAACCGGTCAACCGGTAGGCCGCCTCGTTGGCGATGCGCACGATGCCTTCCGGCGTCGTCACAAATACCGCGTCGGTCATGCTGTTGAGCACGCTGTGCAGGTAGTTGCGCGTAAAGGTGGTGGTGCGTAGCGCCTGGCGCATGTTCTCGAACGCCAGTTCGAGCTCGCCGAGCTTGTCGCGCCCGGTGCTCACCAATGCCTGGCGGAATTCGCCGCGACTGATCTGCTGCGCGGCGCCGATCAGCCCCAGCACCGTGCCGTCGAGACGGTTGCGCTGCCGCCAGAAGCCGAAGACGGGCAGCACCAGGCCGACGGCCGCGCACGCACCCGCAAGCTCCAGCAACGAGCTGGGCAGATCCTCATGGCGGACCTGGTAATCCAGCAGCACCGAGATCCCAAGGAACACGGCACCCAGAGCAAGCATTACATATTTAAATTGTGGGCCGAGCATCCGGCCTCCGGGTACTCTATGGCGCCAAATCATGCCGTATGTACGGCCGCACGGCTACAGGCGATGGCCCTTCTGGATTCCGAGCAGCTTACCGGTCGAGCGCGCGGGCACGTTCGCGAGCTCAAGGACTTACATTGCACCCTGCATCCCGACGCGGCGCGGGCGTTCGTGGCGCTGCGCGCGGCGGCCGCGGGCGCCGGCCTGGATCTCGGGGCAGCCTCAAGCTTTCGCGATTTCGACCGCCAGCTCGCCATTTGGAACGATAAGTACCTGGGCCGGCGGCCTTTGATCGATCCGAATGGCGCGACTCTGGACCCCGCCGTTATGACAGCGCCCGAGATCGTCCGCGCCATTCTGCACTGGTCGGCACTGCCCGGTGCGAGCCGGCACCACTGGGGGACCGAGATCGATGTCATTGATCGCGCTGCCCTGAGCGGCGGCCGGCAGCCACAGCTGGTAGCTGCCGAGTACGCGGCCGATGGTGTCTTCGCGCGGCTCGATCGCTGGTTGAGTGAGCACGCCGAAGGCTTTGGGTTCTTCCGTCCCTATGACCGGGATCGCGGCGGCGTTCAGCCCGAACCCTGGCATTTGAGCTTCGCACCGATTTCGGGCGCAGCCCTGTCGGCGCTGACGGTTGAGGTGTTGCGCCAGGCGCTGGAAGGCGTCGATCTGGCGGGGGCTGAGGCCGTCGGGCCGCAGCTCGAAGCGATCCACGCGCGTTATGTGCGTGCGGTGGCACCGCCGAGCAAGCTGGCCTTGGCCGCACCGCGCTTGGGGATGCAGCGCGTCAGTCCTGCAGCCAGGCCTTCTTGAAATAGCCGAGCATCAGGCTGCGCACGCGGCCGAGTGTCTGCGGATCGGCGGCATGCAGCGGCGGATTCCGGCGCAGCATGCGCCAGCTCTCGCTTCGCAGCACCTGCTCGAGGTACTGCATGTTCCGATCGATCGATTCGACGTAGGGATTGCGACCCTCGAACAGCACCTCGAAAAATCGATAGGCGCGATCGAAATCCCGTTCCAGGCGCGTCGCGCGCGTATTGGCGACGAAGCTCGGTGTCTGGCGCAGCAGATCCAGGCCTGACGCGTATTTCACCTCAGGCCCGTGGCCGCCGGCCGACAGCGCCACGCCGCCGAGCACGAATTCCGGATAGAGGCGGTCGCGGCACTTCTCGAGGTAACAGCGATCGGCGAGCTGCGCCATCATATCGGCCGTGCCGAGCAGATGGCCGAGGCGGGCGTCGCGCGCATCATGCGTCACGATCTGCGAGAACGGCCGTTCGTAACCCGTGAAATGAATGATCTGGGCGGCGATCTCGGCCCAGGCTCCGAGCCCGAGCTGCGGCAGGTAGTGCTGCAGGAATTCGGCGCCGCGGCTGACGTGGCTGCGCGTGAACTCGGCGCCATTGGTCTGTTCGCGATCGCTGGTGCGGCGCAGGTAGCCGACATCATGAAACAACGCCAGCACCACACCAAGCACGCAGCGCTCGGAACCGAGCTGAGTCGATTCATCGACTTGACGCTCGTGGCCCGCCAGCAGCCGCGCCATTGCCAGCGTCACATCGAGAGTGTGCTGGCGATCGTGATAGATCGTATCCACCCCGGCATAACCAGGCATGCGCCCGGCAAACAGGGCGTCGAAATCAGCGAACGCCCGCTCCACGGGCGCCAGCGTGATCTGCGGCCAGGCCGACACCAGCAATTGTTCGGTGGCTCGGAGTACCTCATGCGGCGAGCTCACCCGCACGGTATTCGTGATATCGAAGTCGCTGCGGCGGTTTCCGGCCAGGTCGACGCCGCGATCCTGCGGCGACTGCAATTGCTCTTTTGTGTTGGCCGTCATCGCGCCGAAGTCTAGGACAACCATGGGAAATTAACCAACGACGCGCTGCACACTTCGCGGCGGCTGTTCGTCAGCGGCGGAGCCGGACTCATATGTCAAAGCTCGCGCATTAAAACTGTGATCCGCGGCGCGCTCCGTCACGCCCGCGGGCCGGCAAATCCATACGGTTTTTTTACCCCGGCCGCCTCAGCATTTCTGGTCTAGGCCTCGAGGAGCTGTCATGGATCTGTGGTTTATCGGGCTGATTGCCGTACTGGCGCTACTGACCTGGGGTGGTGTGGCACTGTGCGCGCATCTACTGGCGCAGCGATGAGCGGGCTCTACTGGACTGCGCTGCTGCTCACGCTCGGGCTGTTTGGCTACCTGCTGTACGCGATGCTCAGGGCGGAGCGGTTCTGATCATGAGTGCGAACGGTTGGCTGCAACTGACGGTGTTCCTGATCGTGCTGCTGCTGCTGGTCAAGCCGCTCGGCATCTACATGGCAGCCGTATTCGACGGCCGCGGCAATGCCGTACGCATGCTGCAACCGCTGGAGCGCGGCCTCTATCGCCTGTGCCGTATCGACCCGCAGGCTCAGATGGACTGGAAGCACTACGCGCTCGCGCTGCTGCTGTTCAACTTTCTCGGCATCCTGCTGGTGTATGCGCTGCAGCGCCTGCAGGCGTGGCTGCCGTTCAATCCGCAGCAGTTCGCAGCCGTTTCGGCCGACTCGGCGTTCAACACCGCAGTCAGCTTCGCCACCAATACCAACTGGCAGGGCTACGGTGGCGAATCGACCATGAGCTATCTGACGCAGATGGCGGGACTGGGAGCGCAGAATTTTCTCTCGGCGGCCAGCGGCATCGCGGTGCTGATCGCAATGATTCGCG
>DASYNV010000430.1:0-2550 GCA_036008365.1 Steroidobacteraceae bacterium
ATCATGCTGGCGGTGCCGGCGCGCATCGCCGGCTGCGCGCGCCGCGTGCTCTGCACGCCTCCGCAACGCGACGGCCGCGCCATCGCCGCGGTGCTGGTCGCCGCCGAGCTGTGCGGCATTCAGCGGGTCTTCAAGGTCGGCGGCGCGCAGGCCATCGCCGCGCTCGCGTACGGCACCGAGAGCGTACCGAAGGTCGCCAAGATCTTTGGCCCTGGTAATGCCTGGGTCACGGCCGCCAAGCAAATCGTGGCCGCGGACCCGGCCGGCGCTGCCTACGATCTGCCGGCCGGCCCATCCGAGGTGCTCGTGATCGCCGATGACAGTGCGCGCGCCGAATTCGTCGCGGCCGATCTGCTGGCACAGGCCGAGCATGACCCGCGCGCGCAGGCGCTGCTGGTCACGACCTCGAAGGCACTCGCGCAGCAGGTGGCCGCGCAGGTCGCGGAGCAGCTCGAATCGCGCTCGCGGCAGGAGATCCTGCGCGTGTCGATCGCCGCCTCGCGCATCCTGATCGTGCCGGATCTCGCCACTGCGATCGGCGTCAGCAACAGCTATGCGCCCGAGCACCTGATCATCGAGACCCGATCGCCGCGCGCACTGCTGGACCAACTGCAGAATGCCGGATCGGTATTTCTCGGCAGCTGGTCACCCGAGCCGATGGGCGACTACTGCTCGGGCACCAACCACGTGCTGCCGACTTACGGTCACGCGCGCGCCTACAGCGGCCTGGCAGTGACCGATTTCACGCGCCGCATCACGGTGCAGGAACTGAGCCCCCAGGGCTTGCGCGAACTTGGGCCCACGGCCGCGACCCTCGCGCGGCTCGAAGGCCTGGATGCGCACGCCGCCGCGGTCGAGCTGCGGCTCGAGGCGCTGCGGCGCGAGGACGCGGCGTGAGCTGGCTCACCGAGATTGCGCGTCCCGAGATCTGCTCGCTCAAAGCCTATGAGCACGCGGTGTGGGAGCCGGGCCTGATTCGACTACATGCCAACGAACTGCCCTGGCGTTCGCGCAATGACGCTTCCGAAGCCGGACTGAACCGTTATCCCGAACCCCATCCGCATGAGCTGACCGCGGCGCTGGCGCGGTTCTACGGCGTCGAGCCGGCTCGTCTGCTCGCCAGCCGCGGCAGCGACGAGGCCATCGACCTGCTGATTCGCAGCTACTGCCGCGCGGGCAGCGACGCGGTGGTCGTCTGTCCGCCGACGTTCGGCATGTACGCGGTCGCCGCGCGCATCCAGGGCGCTGCGGTGATCGAGGTGCCGCTGCGACGTGACCGCGACTTCGCCTGCGACTTCGACGCGCTGCGACAGCGGCGCAGCGAACGGGTGAAGCTGGTGTTCCTGTGCTCGCCCAACAATCCCACCGGCAATCGGATCGACCGCGAATCCATCGTCGCGCTCGCGCGCGAACTGCAGGGACGCGCGCTGCTGGTGATCGACGAGGCCTACGTCGAATTCGCCGCGCACCCCTCGCTGATCGACACGCTCGAAGCACTGCCGGGCCTGGTGGTGCTGCGCACCCTGTCTAAGGCCTATGCGCTTGCCGGCGCGCGTTGCGGCGCACTGATCGCGCACTCCGAGGTGGTGGCGCTGCTGCGCAAGGTGATCCAGCCGTATGCGATCACGCAGCCGACGATCGAAGCCGTGTTCCGCGCCCTCGAACCGGCGGCACTCGAGCAGGCAGGCGTGCACCTGGCGACCATCAAGCGCGAGCGTGCCCGCACGGCCGCGGCCCTCGCGGGCCGCAGCGGCGTGCGACGCGTCTGGCCGAGCGAGGCCAATTTCCTGCTGGTGGAATTCGACGATGCACGCGCGGCGCTCGAGCGCGTCCATGCGGCGGGCCTGCTGGTGCGGGATCTGCGCGCCGTACCGCAGCTCGAACAGGCCGTGCGGATCAGCATCGGCAGTCCGGAACAAAACGATCGCCTGCTCGCGAGCCTGATATGAACGCAACCCCCGACCCTGCTCCGGTACCCATGTTGTTCGTCGATCGGGACGGCACGCTGATCGAGGAGCCGCACGACGAGCAGGTTGATCGTCTCGACAAGGTGCGGCTGATGCCAGGGGTGTTTGCGGCTCTGCAGACGCTCAAGGCCGCCGGCTACCGGCTCATCATGGTCACCAACCAGGACGGCATCGGCAGCGAACGCTTCCCGCGTGAGCACTTCGAGCTGGCCCACGATTTCGTGTTGGACCTGTTCCGCTCGCAAGGCATCGAGTTCGACGCCATCTTCGTCTGCCCGCACTTCGCCCACGAGCAGTGCGAGTGCCGCAAGCCGCGCACCGGCCTCGTGACCGGATACCTGCAGCAGCACACGCTCGATCCCGAGCGCAGCGCCATGATCGGCGATCGCGATACCGACCTCGAATTCGCGCGCGCACTCGGCATCCGCGGACTGCGCGTGGGCGGCAAGGCGCCCGAACAGAGCTGGCCGGCCATTGTCAGCACGCTGCTGGCGCGACGCGCGAGCGTTGCGCGACGGACGCGCGAGACCGAGATCAACCTGCAAGTGGAGCTCGACAGCGATGCGCCCAGTCACATCGCCAC
>DASYNV010000431.1:0-17890 GCA_036008365.1 Steroidobacteraceae bacterium
AGCGGCTGCATAATGGTGAGATCGATGTCGGCGTACTGGCACTGCCCGTTCAGGACGCGACCCTGGCGACGCGCGAGCTGTACCAGGAACCGTTCGTACTGGCGCTGCCCGATGCGCATCGGCTCGCCGGCCGCACGCAGGTCAAGATCGAGGATCTCGATCACGAGACGCTGCTGTTGCTCGAGGACGGCCACTGCCTGCGCGATCAGGCACTCGCGGTCTGCGCACGCAGCGGCGTGCGCGAGAAGCAGGATTTCCGTGCCACCAGCATCGAGACGCTGCGGCAGATGGTGGCCGCCGGAGTCGGCGTGACGCTGCTGCCCGCGCTCGCCAGCCGCGGCGCCTACGGCGCCGCCCGCGGCATGACCACGCGGCCGTTCGCGCGGCCGGTACCGGCCCGGCGTATTGGCGCGGTCTGGCGCAAGAGCAGCGCGCGCGTCGCGGTCATTGGCGCGGTCTGCGATCAGATCGCGCGTCACAGTGGACTCACGTGAAGCGGCGCGCCCCCGAGGTTGCCGAAATCTCGGTCTACGACCGCATGTGCTGGCCCGCGGGTCAGCTCGAGAAGGCGCTGCGAACCGGCGCCCATCGACGCGAGCTCGCGGCGTATTTCGGTGCCGGTGAATACGCGCTGTTGCGCTCGCTGGCGCGCGCGCGCGCGCCGCGCCGGCGCTCCTTGCCGAAGGTGTATCTGCTGCCCGGGATCATGGGCTCGCAGCTCGGCAGCCGGCGCACCCACGGCCTGCCCCCCGATCTGCTGTGGCTCGATCCGACCGATATCGCGCGCGGGCGACTGTCCGAGCTGCGCTGGGGCGCCAATCCGAGGCTCGAGCCTCTGGGTGGCATCGTTTACAGCTACCTGGCGCTGAAGCTGCGTCTGCAGGGCCAAGGCTTTGAAGTCATCGTGCACGACTACGATTGGCGCGCCGACCTGCGCCAGCTCGGGGCCGCACTGGCGGCACGGCTGCAAGCCGACGGCAGCGCGCGGCTGGCGCTGGTCGGCCACAGCATGGGGGGCCTGCTGGCGCGCGCTGCGCTCGCGCATTGCGCTGCAGATTCCGCAACCTCCGGGCGCATCGTGCGCGTGATTGGCCTCGGGACACCGCATGGCGGCTCGATCGCGGCAGTGCAGGCACTGCGCGCCACGTACCCGGTGGTATTCCGCCTCGCCGCCGTCGATCGAAGGCACGACGCCCGACATCTGAGCCGCCACGTCTTCGGCAGCTTCGCGAGCGTCTATCAACTGCTGCCGATGGAAGCCGGCGGCCTGGATCTGTTCGATCCGCTCGCCTGGCCGCGACGCGGCGTAGGTCCGCGTGCAGCGCTGCTCGCGGCCACGCGCGGCTGGCGTGCACAGCTGGCGCCGGCGGACGAGCGATTTGCCTCGATCATCGGCACCGGGCAGCGCACGGTCACGGGTCTCGAGCGTCGCGGGGGCCAGTTCCGATACGAGGTCAGTACCGCGGGCGACGGCACCGTCGCCGCACTGCGCGCCACGCTGCCCGGTGCGCGTGCCTATTACCTGCGCTGCGAGCACAGTGAGCTCCCCCGCAGCGAACTGGTCGCCGGCGCGGTGATGGATCTGCTGCAGACCGGGCGCACGCGCCGCCTGCCGCAGCGGGTATTTGCGAGTCGGGGGCGTCATGCCTACGTGACCGACACCGAAATGCGCCGCAGCCTGTCTCGCAAGGTTGACTGGCAGCGGCTGACCACCGCCGAGCGACGCCGCTATTTCGCCCGGCTGAACATACCACCCCCGCTCTACTGGTCCGCGCCGCGCTGATTGCTCGCGGCCGCTGCGGCGTGCGCGGGTCCGCATTCACGCTGGATCGATCGATTCGACGATTGGTCGTGCAGAATTTGTAAGACGGCTGTGCAACACTTCGCGACCGATGAGCGACCCCACGACAACTCGAACCGAGCCGTTCGCATTCGTGCGCGACCTCGCCTCGCGCTGGGACATCATTGCCATCGTGGTCGTGATTGGCGTCCTGACGTTTTTCGCCGAGGCCAGCCGCGGGCTGCTGGCGCCGATGTCGAAAATCACGGGAGAGACGCTGTCGCTCGATCCCGTGCATCTGCCGGTATATGCGGCCCGCACGACGCTGCGCATGTTCACGGCGCTGGTGGTCTCGTTGTTGTTCACGTTCACCTACGCGACCTGGGCCGCCAAGAGCGCGCGCGCTGAAAAACTGCTGGTACCGCTGCTCGACATCCTGCAGTCGGTGCCGATCCTGGGTTTCCTCTCGATCACGCTGGTTTTCTTCATGTCGCTGGTGCCGGGCCGCGTACTCGGCGCCGAATTCGCGGCGGTGTTCGTGATCTTCACCAGCCAGGCCTGGAACATGGCCTTCAGCTTCTACCAGTCGCTGCGCACGCTGCCCGATGAACTCTGCGACGCCTGCGGCTCGTTCCGGCTCACGCCCTGGATGCGTTTCTGGCAGCTCGAAGTGCCGTTTGCCATGCCGGCGCTGCTCTGGAACATGATGATGTCGATGTCGGGCAGTTGGTTCTTCGTGGTGGCGTCCGAAGCATTCACGGTCGGCAAGACCAACGTCATGTTGCCCGGCATCGGCTCGTACATCGCGGTCGCCAACGCGCAGGGCAATCTGCGCGCGATCGGCTGGGCTATCCTGACCATGCTGATCGTGATCCTGCTCTACGATCAGTTGATCTTCCGGCCCCTGGTGGTCTGGAGCGACCGCTTCAAAGTCGATCAGGAGCTCGGCGGCCGCTCACCGCGGTCCTGGGCGCTGACCATGATGCAGCATTCGCGGATCGTCGCCGCGATGCGGACGCTGTTCTTTGCCGCCGTGCGCTGGACCGGCCGCTGGGCCCCGCGGCCACAGGCACTGATCTCGCTGGCGCGCGCCGGCACCGCGCGCAGCACCGATATGATCTGGTTCAGTGTACTGGTGCTGCTGGTGGGTCTCGCGCTCTGGCGCATCGCCACCACGCTGATCGGCGAGACCTCGCTGCCCGAGGCCATCGAAGTGTGCGAGCTCGCAGCCATCACGATGATCCGAGTGGTGATCCTGATCGCGCTCGCGAGCCTGCTGTGGGTGCCGATCGGCATCTGGGTGGGTCTGCGGCCCCGCGCGACGCAGATCGTGCAGCCGGTGGCGCAGTTCCTCGCGGCCTTCCCCGCCAATCTGCTGTTTCCGCTCGCCGTGTTCGGGATCGTCAGCGGGAAGCTCAATCCCGACATCTGGCTCAGTCCGCTCATGATCCTCGGTACGCAGTGGTACATCCTGTTCAACGTCATTGCCGGCGCCTCGGCCATGCCGCAGGAACTGCGCTACGCCTCGCAGAATTTCGGCATCAGCGGCTGGCTCTGGTGGCGCAAGGTCGCGCTGCCCGGTGTGCTGCCGTACTACGTGACGGGTGCAATCACCGCGTCGGGCGGTTCGTGGAACGCCGCGATCGTGGCCGAGCTGGTGAGCTGGCGCGATGTCGAGGTCAAGGCGCACGGCATCGGCGCCTACATCGATCAGGCCACGACCGCCGGAGATTTCCACCGTATCATTCTCGGCATCACGACCATGAGCCTGTTCGTGGTCGCGATCAATCGCGCGTTCTGGCGTCCGCTGTACTACTACGCCGAACGCAAATTCCGACTCACCTAGCGCAGGAATCACGCGAATGAATTCCGTCATGAGTCATCCCGCCGAAGCGCTGCTGTCGGTCGAGAACGTTCGCAAGGCTTTCCCGAAGCCCGACGGCAGCGATCTGCTGGTGCTCGAGGGCGTCAACCTCAGGCTCGAGGCCGGCCAGATCGTCGGCCTGCTGGGTCGCTCGGGATCGGGCAAGTCGACGCTGTTGCGACTGATCGCAGGGCTTGCCGACCCAAGTTCGGGTTCTCTGTCTTTCCATGGTCACCCGATCCACGGCCCCGCGGCCGGCATCGCCATGGTGTTCCAGAGCTTTGCGTTGTTTCCGTGGATGACGGTGTTCGAGAACGTCGCCCTGGGGCTCGAGGCACAGCGCATGCCCAAGGGCGAGATCCGCAAGCGTTCGCTCGCAGCCATCGATCTGATCGGCCTCGACGGCTTCGAGTCGGCCTACCCGCGTGAGCTGTCGGGCGGCATGCGCCAGCGCGTCGGCTTCGCGCGCGCCCTGGTCGTGCATCCCGACATTCTGCTCATGGACGAGCCCTTCTCCGCACTCGATGTGCTCACGGCGGAAACACTGCGCACCGATTTTCTCGATCTATGGTCCGAAGGGCGTGCGCCGATCAAGGGGGTCATCCTGGTCACGCACAACATCGAGGAAGCCGTGCTGATGTGCGACCGGATCCTCGTGTTCGGCAGCAACCCGGGCCGGATCCTGAGCGAGATCAATGTCACGCTCCCACAGCCGCGCAAGCGCCTCGATCCGAGCTTCCGCGAGCTGGTCGAGCGCATCTACGTCGAAATGACCTCGCGCCGCAAGGGCGGACCTGGAACGGGCGCCGACGCCGCAGCCGGCAATCGCGCCGAGCGCTTTCCAGGCCTCGGCATCGGCAGCGTACTGCCGCGCGTGTCCTCCAACCTGCTCTCGGGCCTGATCGAGACCGTCGCCGCTCCGCCCTTCAACGGCACCGCCGACCTGCCCAAGATCGCCTCCGACCTGCAGATGGAGATCGATGAACTGTTCCCGGTCGCCGAGACCCTGCAGCTCATGCGATTCGCCGAGGTCGAGCGCGGCGATATCAAGCTCACGGAGGCCGGCATGGCGTTCGCGAATCTCGCGCTCGACGAGCGCAAGCGCCTGTTCGCTCGCCACCTGCTCACTTACGTACCACTCGCCGCACACATCCGCCGCGTGCTCGACGAGCGCGCCTCCCACGCCGCCCGCAAGAGCCGGTTCATCGACGAGCTCGAGGACTTCATGGGCGAGGACGACGCCGAACAGACCCTGCGGGCCATCATCAGTCTCGCGCGCTATGGCGAAGTCTTCGCCTACAACGACGAAAACGCCTCGTTCAGCCTGGAGAACCCTGTCTAGGCGGGGTTGGGTGCCATTTGGGCCATAAATGATACAATTGCCTCCTGAGGCTGCGAATAGTGGCTGAAAAGGGGACAATATGTGGCTGGCATCCGAGATGGCGGCGTTTGCCCACGTGGCCGAGCTTGGCTCCTTCACGGCAGCGGCGCGGGCTCTCGAGGTACCCAAGGTCGCCGTGAGTCGCGCCGTTGCGAGCCTCGAGAAGCGTCTTGGCAGCCAGCTGCTCACGCGCACCACCCGGCGCGTCGCGCTGACACCCGCCGGCGCCCTGCTGCAGCCCCACTGCCAGAGGGTGCTGCACGAAGTCGAATCGGTGCGCAGGCGCTTCGCCTCGCCGTCCGCGCCCCAGCCACTGCGGGTACTGGTCGATGCGGGCTACGGGCGGCTGCTGGTCACGCCATTGGTGCCGCGCTTTCTGGAGCACTTCAGCGGCATCGCGCTGCAGGTCGCACTGACCGATACGCCGCCCACGGAACCCGGCGAGACCTGGGATGTACTGATCTGCAACGCTCCCGTGCCGCAGCCGGCCCTCGTGCAGACCCCGCTGGGCAGCCCGCCGCTGCTGCTGTGCGCGACGCCTGGCTATCTGCAACGTCACGGCCACCCGCGCTCACCGGCGGACCTCAACACTCATACGGTACTGCGGGCACTCGACACGCGACAGGCGCCGCCCGCGCTGGAGCTTCGACGCGGCGCTGAACAGCACCAGGTGCGCTTGCGGCCCGCGCTGACGGTCAATGACCCGGCACTGGTCCACTCGAGCACGGCGGCCGGACTCGGCATCGGCGTGCTACCCGAGTTTCTCTGCCGCCAGGGGCTGGCCATGGGCAAACTCGAGCGCGTGCTGTCGGACTGGTGGGTCGCCGAGCCGCTCGAGCTCGCGGCCGTCCACGCCCAATCCAATGCCGGCTCGGCGGCGATCCGCCAGTTCATCGAATTTCTGCTGGCCAACATGGCGCCCGTGCTCGCGGCGAGCGACTCGCGCCCGCAATCCGCGGCCGAGCAAATCCGATCCGATCGCTACCAGCATCGGACACATCCACACCGGCCGATGCCGCGCTCCGAGCCGGAAGGAGGCTAGATCAGTTCGCTGTCCGCCTCGACGACGCTCGCGCCGCCGGACTTCACCGTGCGCGCCAGGCTCAGGCTCTCGGGCAGCAGATACTCGGCGTAAAAGCGCGCGCTCTGCAGTTTGGCGCGATAGAACTTCGCGTCCTCGCCACCCTCGGCAAGCTTGCGTGAAGCGACCGCGGCGCTGCGCGCCATCAGCGCGCCACCGAGCACGCGGCCGCACAGATGCAGATACGGCACCGACACGGCATAGGCACGCGGCGGGTCTTCGCCGAACTGATGCAGCAACGCGACGGTCGCATCGCGCAGCACCGTCAGCGCCTCGATGGCGGCGTTACGCACGCTGCGCAGGGCCGGATCGCTGCCCTTGAGATCGTTGATCTCGCGCAGCAGATCCGACAGCAGCGCGGACAGGGTATGCCCGCGGTCGCGGCCGATCTTGCGGCCGAGCAGATCGTTGGCCTGGATGCCGGTGGTGCCTTCGTAGATCGAAGTGATGCGCACGTCGCGCAGGGTCTGTGCGACCCCGGTTTCCTCGATGAATCCCATGCCGCCGTGAATCTGGATCGCGAGCGACGCCAGTTCGGTGCCCTGATCGGTACTCCAGCCCTTGACGATCGGAATCAGCAGCTCGCCGCGCGCCATCGCGGCCGCGCGGCGCTGCTCGTCGGGATCGGCCCGCGCCCTGTCGAAAGTCATTGCCGTATACAGCGCGAGCGCCCGCATCGCTTCGACGTTGGCTCGAATCGTGAGCAGCATGCGCGCCACGTCCGGATGGCGCACGATCGTCGTTGCGGTGTCGCCGCGCGCGCCGACCGCGCGACCTTGAATGCGGCTGTGCGCCCAGGCGCTTGCCTGCTGCAACGCCAGTTCGGACAGGCCGACGCCCTGGACCCCGACTGAGAGGCGCGCGGAATTCATCATGATGAACATGTACTCGAGCCCACGATGCGGCTCGCCCACGAGGTAGCCCAGCGCACCGCCGTTATCGCCGTACGACATCACGCAGGTCGGGCTCGCGTGGATGCCGAGCTTGTGCTCGATCGAGACACACCGCAGATCGTTGGATTCGCCGAGACTGCCGTCGGCATTGATCAGTCGCCGCGGGATCGCGAACAGCGAGATGCCCTTGGTGCCGGAGGGCGCGCCTTCGATGCGCGCCAGCAGCAGATGCACGATATTTTCCGCCATATCGTGCTCGCCGTAGGTAATGAAGATCTTCTGTCCGCTGATGCGGTAGTGATCGCCCTCGGCGCGTGCACGCGTGCGGATCGCGGCCAGATCCGAGCCGGCCTGCGGCTCGGTCAGATTCATGGTACCGGTCCATTCGCCGGTGACGAGCTTCGGCACCAGCAGTTTCTGCAGGGCCGGCGCAGCCACGAGCTCGAGCGCATCGAGCGCCCCGCGCGACAGCTGCGGGCAGAGCATGAACGCCAGGTTGGCGCCGAACCAGATCTCTTCCGCGGCCACCGCCAGCGCCAGCGGCGCACCCTGGCCACCGTGCTCGGCCGGTGCGCTCAGCTGTGGCCAGCCGGCCGCGACGAATTGCGCGTAGGCCGCGCGAAATTCCTGCGGCATCTGCACCCGCCCGTCGCGATACTGCGCGCCGCGCGTATCCCCCAGCACATTGATCGGCGCCAGCACCTCTTCGCCGAAGCGCGCAGCCTCCTCGAGGATCGAGTCGGCCAGCTCGGTGGTGAACTCGGCGTAACGTGGCAGCTGCGAGAGTTGCTGCGCCTGCAGCAACTCGTTCAGCACAAATCGCAGGTCTCTGAGCGGGGCGTGGTACATGAAATTATGACAAGTGTAAGTGAGCCGATGCATCAGCGTAACGGAACGCGAGCGCTGTCACGCCGGGCGGTTCCGTACCGTGGCACCATTCTAGCGATGGCCTCCGCGGATACACCCGAAATCGAGCGCAAGGTCGCGGCACAGCTCGGCCAGCGCCTGCTCAAGATCCTGGCCCCGACCCGTGTTCGCAGCCTGTCGCTGCATGACGCGACCGGCCAGTTGCTGTGGATCAACCAGGAGGGGTTCAGCGAAGTCCAGCGCCGCCAGGTGCAGGAGGCACAGGACGCGTTCGCGCTGGACCGCAACCTGCAACACCTCGAGCGCGATCTCGAGGACGCACGGGCACTCTTTTTCTGTTCCAGAACGCCTGATGGCGATCGGGCGGGCCTGGCCTTTGCCATCGTCTCGAGCCGCCGTCGCCCGGATGTCGACCCTGCGGCGCTGCGCGAGCGCGTGTTCACGACCATGCGCCGCTTCAGTGCCAGCGAGGCGACGCCAAGCGTATTCATGGACGCACGACTTCCCGTCCAGCCTTCGGCAGCACAGTCCGCAGCCATTGAGGCCGTCAAGATCAAAGCGGCGAAAGCGGATCAGGAGACCGGCTCGCTGCGCTCGCGGCCCTACGCACGACTGCGCCTGGGCGGTACCACGCGACGCTACGAGATCGCTGACAGCGGCGTCGGATCGCTCGAACAGGACCTGCAGCGTGCGGCACGGCTGATCATGTTGCTCAAGCGTCGCGGCGCGCGCGATACGCCGACACCCGCGAGCTTTACCCTGCCGTTGTGCGGCGCGTCGGTATTATCGGGCGAGTTTCTCCAGCGCCTGGAGCCCATGCTGAATGAGGCTCATTTGAGCCATGAAATGCTCGGCTTCAGCGTGCCATGCGCCGCGTGGGACAAGGACTCCGGCGCCACCGGGCGCTTCATCGAGCAGTGCGGCCGGATGCACTGCTTCGCGACGCTGGATGATTTCGATCTCACCCGTAGCGGATTCGGGTTGCTGCGCGCCGGCGCGCTGCGCTGTCTGAAGCTGGATCCCGCACTGACGGCGAGCGTCCTGACCGACAAGTTCGCGCACGCGAATGTCGCCGCAATCGTCAAGGCCGCGCGCGTGCTCGGTCTCTATTGCGTGGCGAAGGCCGTGAAATCGCCGGCCAGCGCGCGCTGGCTGGCCTCTGCCGGCATCGAATTCGCGGACCGCGCTAGCCGGGCCGGAAGAGGCGGCTCCACCACGAGGCGCGCTCGCGTCCTGACCCTCGCGAGCGGGGCTTAGCCGCGTCCCCGGCGTCGCGCGCGACCGTCGGAGCGGCCGTGCGGTGCGCACCACGGGAACGGGCACCCCGGGGCGGCGGACGACTCTCATACGGATTCACGCCGCCACCCGGCATCGGCCCGCCCTGCCGCACCGACGGCTTGCCGCGGGCGGCTGAATCATCATCGATCGACAGCGAGCTGTTATCGAGCTTGCGCAGCACCTGCGAGGTCGTAATCGCCGCCAGGCGGGCGGTATCGGCGGCCCGCTGCCAGGCCGCGCGAGCGCCTTCACGGCCCTCTTTGGCTGGCTCTTTTGACGGCTCGGACGCCGGTTTTGCGGGGAGCTTATTCACTCTTGCCTCTCGACCTACTCCAGCGGCGCGGCATTCCATTATTGTGACCCAGTTCGCCCTTCAAAGCCGCCACTTTGGAACTGTGAGCTGCTGCATTACGGCATAGCGATATTTGGGGCACCATCTCGACATGCCGCAACCTGCGGTCGAGATTCAACTATCCTCGGGCCCGCGCGCTGGCGCGCCGTTACCGCTCCCTTCCGTGCCCGCGCAGTCGGCCATGGACCGCAATTTCATCGCCCGCAATCAGATCGTCGAGCGCTACCTCGGTGGCCGACTGCCACTCAAGGGCGCGCAGGATTTCGAGCGGTATTGCCGTGAACATCCGGAGCTGCTCGATGAAATCGGGCTCACCGAACGTCTCAACGGCGCGCTGCGGCTGCTCGAGGCCGGCGGCCGTGCACCTCCATGGGAGGCGCATCCCAAGCTTTGGTGGGAAAAACTGCCGGTGCTCCTCGGCGTCGCCGGACTCGCGCTCGTGCTCGGCGTGGCCACGCTGGTGCTGGCTGGCAAGATCGCCATGCGCGATCGCTCGATCACGACGCTGCAGCATCAGGTGGCCGCACGCGCGCTCGATCCGGCGCAGTCGACGCGCACTGTAACGATTGCTCCGAGCCGCTCGGGACCGCCAGCGCACAGCCTCGCCACGATCGGGGCTGCCGCCACCGAAATGGCGGATCTCAAATTCGATCTGGGCTGGACGGCGTTCAGCGCCTTCCGCGTCATCATCGATCGGGTCGATCAGGGACGCGTCGGCATCATCTACAATGCCCTGCGCGACTCGAGCGGCGTGCTGCACCTGGGGCTCAACAGCTCCGCACTGGGCCCGGGCGACTATCTGCTCACGATCCAGGGGCTCACGTGGCGCGGCGAACCGGTTCCGACGGCGTGGGCGACGATCACGATCGCTCACTGAGCAGCGATTCGCGCCCGGCTAATACAGCACTGCTCGCGGCGCCACATTCAGCATGGATCGGGTCGATATGGCCCCGGCTGCCCCGAGCAGCAGCGTCGATGCCACCACGCCGACGATCCAGAGAGTCGCATCGAACCGATAGTTGAGCTCGAGCGCGTGCGCGAGCCAGGCGCCGCCGAGCGAGGCGCCAGTGGCGGCCATCAAGCCCGCAAGCGCACCCATGAGAGAGAATTCGGACAGCACGCTCGCGAAGATCATCGAGCGGCCGGCACCGAGCACCCGCAGGATGGCGATTTCATAGCCACGTTCCTCCCGGCTCGCCTGCACAGCCGCAAATAGCACCGTGAGGCCGGCCAGCAGCGTAAACAGGAACACGCTTTGCACCGCCGTGACCGCCTTGTCGATCACGGCGCGCACCTGCGCCAGCAGATCGCCGATGTTGAAAATCGAAACGGAAGGAAATCGATGCACCAGGCGCGCCATGGCGCCGCTGGTCGGCTGCAGGAATGCACTCGTCATATAAGTGCCCGCCGCGGCATCGAGCAGGCCCGGCGGAAATTCGATGAAGAAGTTGGGCCTGAAGCTGTCCCACTTCACCTTGCGAAAACTCGCGACCGTGGCTTCGATGGTCTCGCCGGCGACATCGAAGCGCAGCTTGTCGCCGAGCTTGAGTCCCATGGACTCCTGGTATTCCAACGCGACCGATACCAGCGGCTGGCCGAACTCCGCGGCCGACCACCACTGTCCGTCGACGATGCGATTGTCATCGCCCAGCTCGCCGGCCCAGGTGAGATTCTGCTCGCGGTCGGCGAACCCGCGGCCGCGCTGACCCGGAAAGTGCAACCCCGCGGTCGGGTGATCATTGATCGCTACCAGCCGACCGCGAATCATCGGCAGCATGCGTTCGAGCCGCGCGCCCTGCGACTGCAGCTCGCGCTGGAAATCCTCGCGTTGCTCGGGCGGGATGTTGATGAAGAAATAATTCGGCACGTCCGCCGGCAGGCTTGCGCGCCAATCGGTGATCAGATCGTTGCGCAGGATCGCGAGCGCCAGCAGCAGCATGAGGCCGAGTCCGAAGGCGACGATTTGTGCGATCCCCTCGGTGCGTCGGCGCGCGAGGTTGGCGACACCGTAGCGCCAGGCGGCGCCGGCATTACCGCGTACGCGTGCCGCGAGACTCACGAGTCCGGCGCCGGCGAGCGCCAGCACCAGCACCGCGGCGCCTAACCCGGCGACGAACCACAAACTGAGCGTAACCGTACCGAGTGCGGCATACACCACGCCGCCGATCGCCAGCACCACCGGTGCCGCCGCACTCCAGAGTTGCAGCGTCGGTGGCCCGACATCGCGACGGAGCACGCGCAGTGCCGGCACGCGCGTGAGCTGCAGCAGCGACGGCAGCGCAAAGCCCGCCAATATCGCGAGCGCGATCGCAAACCCGACGAGTGCGGGCCACGGGCCCGCGGGCGGCAGATCGCTGCGCAGCAGCCCCTTGAGCACGCGCACCAGCCACAGTTGCGTCAGCCAGCCGATGGCGGCACCAAGGGCGCTGGCCACGAGCGCCAGCAGCAGCACCTGCCACAGGTGCACGGCGAGCACCGTGCTACGCTGCGCGCCGAGGGTCTTCATGAGTGCGACGACATCGAGGTGGCGTCGGACGTAACTGCGCGCGCTCATCGCAATCGCAACCGCGCACAGCAGCACCGCCACCAGGCTTGAGAGCGCCAGAAAGCGCGCCGCACGCCGGCTGGCCTCGCCGATCTGCGGACTGGCCTCGGCGACATCGACCAGCCGTTGACTATCAAAGTTCTGCTGCGCGTGCCAGCGCCGAAACGCCTCGAGCCGATCGCTCGCGCCGGCAAGCAGCAGTGCATAGCGCACCCGGCTGCCCGGCTGAATCAGCCTGGTTGCGGGCAGGTCGGCATCGTTGATCAGCAGCGCCGAGGCAAACTCGACGAACGTGCTGTTCTGGTCCGGTCGCGAGATCAGGATGCGCGTCACGCGCAGCGTGCGCGAACCGACACTGATCTGCGCTCCGAGCGTGACGCCGAGCGCCGCGGCGAGCCTCGAGTCCGGCCACGCCTCGCCGGGCGCTGGAATCTGCGTGGTTGCAGCGCCCTCGGCAAATGCCCGGTCGGCGACCGTCAGCTGTCCGCGCAGCGGATAGCCGGCGCTGACCGCACGCACATCGGCCAGCTGATTGGCATCGCCGTTGAAGATCGCCGACAGCGTGGTCGTCAGGCGTGCGCTTGTCAGTTTCAGCGCAGCCGCCTGGGTCTGTTCGGCCGATGAAATTGCCGCGTCCGCTTCGACGCGCAGATCGGCGGCGAGCACTTCGCTGGCCTGCGCCGCCACGGCCCGTCCGATGCGATCGACCAGAAAGCCGACCCCGCACAGCGCCGCGACTGCCACACACAGCGACAGCCAAAGCACCGCGAGCTCGCCCGAGCGCCACTCGCGCCGCAGCGCGCGTACCGCGAGCAGGAAACTACGCATCGACCACCGCCTGCATGCGCAGGGTGCCGGCATCCATTGCAAGCACGCGGCCGCAGCGCGCTGCGAGCGATCGGTCGTGGGTCACCAGTACCAGCGTCGTCTGCGCACCGGTGTTGAGCTCGAACATCAGCTGGGCGATGCGCGCACCGGTGGCGCTGTCGAGATTGCCGGTGGGCTCATCGGCGAACAGCACCGCCGGCGATCCGACCGATGCGCGCGCGAGGGCCACACGCTGCTGCTCACCACCGGAGAGTTGCCGCGGATAATGGCGCAGCCGACGGCCGAGTCCGACGCGCTCGAGCATGTCGGCGGCCGTGGCCCGCGCATCGCGGCGCTGGGCGAGCTCCAACGGCAGCATGACGTTCTCGATGGCGGTCAGTGACGGCATCAGGTGAAACGACTGGAACACGAACCCGACCCGCTGCGCCCGCAGACGCGCGCGCGCATCCTCATCGAGCGCCGACAGTTGGCTGCCCGCCAGCCACACTTCACCCGAAGTCGGTAGATCGAGCCCGGCCAGCAGCGCCAGCAACGTCGATTTGCCGGCGCCCGACGGCCCGACGATCGCAACCGATTCGCGAGCCGCGACCTGGAACGAGACATCGTGCACGATGGTCAGCGGCCCTTCCGGACTGCTAACCTGCTTGCTCAACATTAGGGCTTCGAGAACGATGTCGCGCGTCATTGGCATCCTGATGGCTTGGTTGATCATGCTGCCGGCTGCGGCAGGGGCAGCGCAACTGTCCTCGTCGGCGCCCGTCGTTCTGGTATTCGGCGACAGCCTCAGCGCCGGTTACGGCATCCACGTCGAGCAGGGATGGGTGAGCCTGCTGGCACAGAAGATCGAGCACGAAGGTTACGGATTCCGTGTCGTGAACGCCAGCGTGAGCGGCGAGACCACGGCCGGCGGCCTGGCACGCCTGCCGCGAGCCCTGAGCGTGCAGCAGCCGCGCATCGCGCTGCTCGAGCTCGGCGCCAACGACGGCCTGCGCGGCCTGCCGCTCGATCAGACGCGCGACAACCTCGACAAAATGATCACGCTGCTCGGAAGCCAGCACATCCCGGTACTGCTGCTGGGCCTGCGATTGCCTCCCAACTATGGCGAGCGCTACACCAGCGGGTTCATGGCCATGTACCAGGGACTCGCGGACAAGCACCACATCGCGCTGCTGCCGTTCCTGCTTGAAAACGTCGCCCTGACGCCTGGCCTGATGCAGGCCGACGGGCTGCATCCGAATGAAAAGGGCCAGCCGTTGTTGCTGGACAATGTCTGGCCCAGACTAGTGCCATTGCTGCGGTCCGCGGCACTCGCGGGTGAGGTCCACAAGGCGCACTGAAGCGAGGCAGGAGACTTCGGGCAACGAGGCAGCGACGCGCCAAGCCCGGCGCATGGGGGAGGGCATGGACAGATTCTGGTTACCGCTGTATCCGCCGGGTGTGCCGGCCGACATCGACCTGTCGGCATTCGCATCGCTCAAGGCGCTGATCGAAAACGCCTTCGAGCACTACGCCGATCGCGTCGCGTACATCAGCATGGGCAGCTCGCTCACCTATCGCGAGCTCGAGGCGCGCTCGCGCGCCTTCGGCGCCTGGCTGCAGCATCGCGGCGGCCTCAAGCCGGGCGATCGCATCGCGATCATGCTGCCCAATCTGCTGCAGTACCCGATCGCGATGTTCGGCGCACTGCGTGCCGGGTTCGTGGTCGTCAATACCAATCCGCTCTACACCGTCTCGGAGCTCGCCTCGCAGCTCAAGGATTCGGGCGCCAGCGCGGTGCTGGTGCTCGAGAACTTCGCCGCGACGCTCGAGCAGGCGCTGCCCGGCACGAGTGTGCGCCAGGTCATCGTCACGGGCGTCGGCGACATGCTCAAGTTTCCGAAGGGTGCGATCGTCAATGCGGTGCTGCGCTATGTTCACAAGAAGGTGCCGCGCTGGCGCATCGACGACGCGCGCCGCCTCCGCGACGTGCTGCACGAGGGCCAGTCGCTGTCGCTGCTGCCGGTGAGTCTCGGTCACGAGGATCTCGCCTACCTGCAATACACGGGTGGCACTACCGGTGTCGCCAAGGGCGCCATGCTCACGCACGGCAACATGGTTGCGAACGTGCTGCAATCGCGCGCCTGGTTCCAGCAGGTCGGGCTCGACAGCATGACCTATGTCTGCGCGCTGCCGCTCTATCACATCTTCTCGTTGACAGGGAATTGCCTGCTGTTCGGCTCGCTCGGCGGCACCGGCGTCCTGATCGTCAATCCACGCGATTTCCCGGCGTTCATCAAGGATCTCCAGATCCACAAGCCGATGTTCTTCATGGGCGTCAATACGCTGTTCAACGCGCTCATGAATACGCCCGGGTTCGAGCAGGTGGATTTCTCGCGGCTCAAGGCCACGGTCGCGGGCGGCATGGCGCTGCAGAGCTCGGTTGCGGAGCGCTGGAAATCGATCACGGGCTGCGTCGTTACGCAGGGCTGGGGACTCACCGAGGCATCGCCGGTCGGTTGCGTGAACCTGTTGGTGGGACCCTACGCCAGATTCACGGGTGCCATCGGCATCCCGATACCCTCCACCGAGCTGACGATTCGGGACGACGACGGCCGCGACCTCGGCATCGGCGCCGTCGGCGAGATCTGTCTGCGGGGCCCGCAGATCATGCGCGGCTACTGGAACCGCCCGGACGAGACCGCCAAGGTCATGCTGCCCGACGGCTGGCTGCGCACCGGCGATATCGGCCGCTTCGACCAACTCGGCTTCGTGTTCATCGAGGACCGCAAGAAGGACATGATCATCGTCTCCGGCTTCAAGGTCTATCCGAACGAAATCGAAGATGTGATCGCGCGCTGCCCGGGCGTGCTCGAAGTCGCGGCCGTGGCGCAGGCCGATGAGCACTCCGGCGAAGTCGTGGCGCTGTTCGTGGTACGCAAGGATCCGGCGCTGACCGAACAGGCCATTCGCGACTATTGCCACCAGCATCTGACCGGCTACAAGCGGCCGCGCGCCATCTTATTTCGCGACGAGCTGCCGAAAACCAACGTCGGCAAGATACTGCGGCGCGCACTGCGCGATGAGCTGGCGGCGCAGCTCGAGAGCGCCAGGGAAACGCACGGCTGAGCCCGTCGGACCGAGTCAGGTGCGCTCGGCCGGATCGAACAGCCGGCGGTGCTCGAGAATCGCGTAGCGATCGGTCATGCCGGCGATGTAGTCCGCCACGATGCGTGCCCGGCCGGAAAATCGATCGCGCGTCTCGGCTCGCTGCGCACTCTCGCAGTATTCGGCCGGCATCAGCCGGATTTCCCTGGTGAAGGCCTCGAACAGCTGCTGCACCACGCGTTTGGCCTTGAGCGTCATGCGCAGCACGCGTTGATGACGGTAGACGTTCTCGTTCAGAAACTGCTTGAGCTCGACGTGCTGCGCGCGCACGGCATCGCTCATGCCCATCAACACCGCCGGCTGCGCGCGCACGGCATCGATATCGGCGGGCGCCGCCGCACGCAGGCGCTCGGCGCTGCACTGGATCAGGTCGCTGACCAGGGCATTGACCATGCGGCGCACCGTCTCGTGCACACGTCGCCGTCCCTGCAGCTGCGGATAGAGCTCCATCACGCGATGAAACTGCTGCCCCACGAGCGGCACCTGCGCCACCTCCTCGAGCGTGATCAGCCCGGCGCGAATGCCGTCATCGACATCGTGATTGTTGTAAGCCACTTCGTCGGCGAGATTGGCCAGCTGTGCCTCGAGTCCGGGCTGACTGCGCTTCAGGAAGCGTTCGCCGACGTCGCCGAGCTCGCGCGCCTTCGATACGGCGCAGTGCTTGAGAATCCCCTCGCGGCACTCGAACGTCAGGTTCAGCCCGGAGAACTCCGCATACCGCTCCTCGAGCTCATCGACCGTGCGCAGCGACTGCAGGTTGTGCTCGAATCCGCCGTAATCGCGCATGCATTCATTGAGCGCATCCTGGCCCGCGTGCCCGAAGGGGGTGTGGCCGAGATCGTGCGCCAGTGCTATCGCTTCGGTGAGCGTCTCATTCAGGCGCAGCGCGCGCGCGACCGTGCGCGCGATCTGCGCCACTTCGATCGAATGCGTGACGCGAGTCCGGTACAGATCGCCCTCGTGATTGACGAACACCTGCGTCTTGTAGCTCAGGCGTCGGAAGGCGCCGCAGTGAATGATGCGATCGCGGTCGCGCTGAAATTCGCTTCGATACTCGGGCGGCGGCTCCGGAAAGCGGCGGCCGCGGGATTTCAGATCGTGCGCCGCATAGGGCGCAAGATCGTCGCTGCTCATGTCGCCATCGCGCTCGTGGCACCAAAATGCTGCGCCAGCGTGCTCTGTAGCGCCGCATCGGGATAATCGCCGGTAACGTAGGCCGTGCCGATGCCGCGCAGCAGTACCAGCCGCACACGACCCGACTTCACCTTCTTGTCGACCCGCATGTAGTCGAATGCCCGGTCGGCGCCGATTCGCGGCGCCTCGACCGGCAGCCCGGCGCGCTCGAGCAGCGCGGCCAGCCGGCGCGACTGCTTTGGATCGAGCTGCCCGAGCCGCTGCGACAGGTCCGCCGCCAGCAGCATGCCTAAGCCCACCGCTTCGCCGTGCAGCCAGCGTGTATAGCCCGTGGCCGCCTCGATCGCGTGTCCGAACGTATGACCGAGGTTCAGGAGCGCCCGCTCACCCTGCTCGCGCTCGTCACGGCTGACGATCTCGGCCTTGATCTGGCACGATCGGTGAATCAGGTGCATCAGCGCCGCGGGTTCACGCGCCAGCAGGGCGTCGATATTGGCCTCGATCCAATCGAAAAAGCCGCTGTCCCAGATCAGGCCGTACTTGATGACTTCCGCGAGCCCGGCACGCAGCTCACGCACCGGCAGGCTCGCGAGCAGATCGGTATCGATCAAGACCGCGCGCGGCTGATGAAAGGCGCCGATCATGTTCTTGCCGCCGGGGTGATTGACCGCGGTCTTGCCGCCGACCGACGAATCGACATCGGCCAGCAACGTGGTCGGCAACTGCACGCAGTCGATGCCGCG